>NZ_JBEOVG010000047.1:0-68742 GCF_040295345.1 Actinosynnema sp. NPDC002837 | reverse complement strand
GGGGCCGGGGCGGGGGGGGCGCGCGCCGCGACCGCGTTCCAGCGGTGCGGTCCAGCCGCGGGCCGGAGCACGACCCGGACCCGCTATGATCATGAAACTGCCCCCCTGACCAGGGCTTTCCCGGTCAGGGGGGCAGTCGGTGCTGAGCCGGTGGCGGGACTTGAACCCGCAACCTTTCGCTTACAAGGCGAGTGCTCTGCCAGTTGAGCTACACCGGCGCGGCCCGGAGGCCTGGAACATCGTAAGCGCCCGCAGGGGGTGCCACCTGCGGCGAACGGTCTGCTCACGGTGGCCCCGCGTTGGTCCGTCCGGAGGTCGCGGGTACCGTCCGGGTGGCCCTGGCGACCCGCAAAACCGCTGGCCAGCGGTATCAACAGTATTGAACGCACAGTGATCGACTCACCTGGTCCAGGTACCCCTTCCAGGGGTGGCGCATGACACAGCCTCGAATGTGACACGGTCGGGCGTGGCGATCGGACGAGCGAGGAGGTGACGCCGGGTGCGGCTGTGGCGCCGGCGGTTCCAGCACGCGGAGCAGGCACGACCGGTCGAGGGTCCGTCCCCTCCGGACGATTCGACCGTCCACCTGGTACTCGACCTGGCGCTGCGCGTCGGCGAGGCGCAGATGGCCGGCGGGGCGGGCGTGGCCGACGTGACGGCCACCATCCTGGCGGTCACCACCGCGTACGGCCTGCCGAACACCGAGGTCGACGTGATCTACACCTCGATCACCGTCTCGTGCCACCGGGGCACGGAAGCCGCGCCCGTGACGACCATGCGCGTGGTGCGCGGCCGCAGCGTCGACTACACCCGGCTCGCCGCCGTCGAGGACCTGATCCGGCGGATCACCTCCGACGGCATCACGGCGCCGGACGCGTCCGCCGAGATCGAGCGGATCAGCCGGGCCGATCACCCGTACCCCCGTTGGGTGGCCACGGTGGCGTGGGCGGGCATGGCGGCGGCGGTGGCGTTCCTGGTCGGGGGCGGGCCGTTGCTGGCGGCGACGGCGGCCGTCGTCACCGCGCTGATCGACCGGGTCGGCCGGGTCCTCAACCGGCGCGGGCTGCCGTTCTTCTTCCAGCAGGTGGTCGGCGGCGCCCTGGCCACCTCGGTGGCGGTGGCGATGTACGCGACGGACCTGCTGCCCACGGCGCGGCCGTCATTGTTGATCGCCACCGGGATCGTGGTGCTGCTGTCCGGGTTGTCGCTGGTCGGCACGGTGCAGGACGCCATCACCGGCTACCACGTCACCGCCGCCGGCCGCACGGTGGAGATCACGCTGCTCACCGCGGGCCTCGTCGCGGGCATCACGCTGACCCTGCGCGCCGGCGTGCAGCTCGGCGTCCAGACGAGCATCGCCGACCCGCTGCCGCCGCTGATCTCCGAGGTGCCGACGCAGTTCGCGGCCGGCGCGGCCACCTCCGCGTTCTTCGCCCTGGCCAGCTACGCGCCGGTCCGGGCGCTGCCGATGGCCGCCGTCGCCGGCGCGGTGGGCACGGCCGGTTACGGGCTGCTCGTCCTCACCGGCACGAACGCCATCACGTCCGCGGTCGTCGCGGCCACCGCGGTCGGCTTCATCGGCAAGATCATCTACCGCCGGCTGGGCACGCCGCCGCTGCTCGTCGCGGTGGCGGGCGTGGTGCCGCTGCTGCCCGGCTGGACCACCTACCGGGGCCTCTACCAGCTCACCGCCGAGGGTGACGCGGCCGGCCTGTCGACGCTCGTGCTGGCCGCCGGCACCGCCCTCGCGCTCGCGAGCGGCGTCGTCCTGGGTGAACATCTGGGGCGACCCGTGCGCACCGGCCTCGGCCGGTTGGCCGCCCGTTCCCGTCGCTGAGCGGCTGAACACGGCGTTTCCACGTGAGATCGCCCACCTGACGGGCTTTCGTCAAGTCAACACAGTGTGACGGGGGTGACGACAGGGCATCCAACCTGCGCGTTCCCACTAACCTCGACGGTGGGCGAGACGAATCCCTTAGGAGGCGCTACCCGGTGAGCAGCATTGGCGAGAACGGCGCGGATTTCCTGGTCGTGGCCAACCGCCTGCCGGTTGACCTGGAGCGCCTGCCCGATGGCACGCAACGCTGGAAGCACAGCCCCGGTGGCCTGGTCACCGCCCTGGAGCCGTTCCTGCGCACGCACAGCGGGGCCTGGGTCGGCTGGCCCGGCATCGCCGACGCCGAGGTGGACGCGTTCGAGGAGGACGGCCTCCAACTGCACCCCGTGGCGTTGAGCGCGACCGAGGTCGCCGACTACTACGAGGGCTTCTCCAACGGCACGCTGTGGCCGCTCTACCACGACGTGGTCGCGCCGCCCGCCTTCCACCGGCGCTGGTGGAACGCCTACGTGCGGGTCAACCAGCGGTTCGCCGACGTGACCGCGAAGGTCGCCGCCCAGGGCGCGACGGTCTGGGTGCAGGACTACCAGCTGCAGCTGGTGCCCGCCATGCTGCGCGAGCTGCGCCCGGACCTGCGGATCGGCTTCTTCCTGCACATCCCGTTCCCGCCGGTGGAGCTGTTCATGCAGCTGCCGTGGCGCACGGAGATCATCCGCGGCCTGCTGGGCGCGGACCTGGTCGGCTTCCACCGGCCCGGCGGCGCGCAGAACTTCCTCTGGCTGGCCCGCCGCCTGGTCGGCCTGGAGCCGAGCCGCGGCGCGGTCGGCGTGCGCACCAGGCCCGGTGTCGTGCAGGTCGGGGACCGCACCGTGCGGGTCGGGGCATTTCCGATCTCCATCGACTCGGCGGGACTCGACGCGCTCGCGCGCGACAAAGAAGTCCAAAAACATGCGAAACAAATTCGCGAAGACCTCGGGAATCCGAAGAAGATCCTGCTCGGTGTGGACCGCCTCGACTACACCAAGGGCATCGACGTGCGGCTGCGCGCGTTGCACGAACTCCTCGCCGACGGCCGCGTCGACCCCGGCGAGGTGACCATGGTGCAGCTCGCCACGCCCAGCCGCGAGCGCGTCGAGCACTACAAGCAGATGCGGGGCGAGATCGAGCAGGCCGTCGGCCGGATCAACGGCGAGTTCTCGACCGTGGGCCACCCCGTGGTCCACTACCTGCACCAATCGGTCAACCGGCGCGAGCTGACGGCGTTCATGACCGCCGCGGACGTCATGGTCGTGACCCCGGTGCGCGACGGGATGAACCTCGTCTGCAAGGAGTACGTCGCCACGCGCTACGACCTCGGCGGCGCGCTGGTGCTCTCCGAATTCGCGGGCGCGGCGGCCGAACTCACGAGCGCGTTCCTCGTCAACCCCCACGACCTGGACGGTGTGAAGAACGCGTTGGAAGCCGCCCTCACGCTGGATCCGGCCGAAGGCCGCCGTAGGATGCGCGCGCTGCGCCGCCAAGTCCTCACGCATGACGTCGACCGCTGGGCTCGATCGTTCCTTGATGCCTTGGGCACGCAGTCCACGATCTGAATCTGAATCAGTTCAGACCGAATATCACCGACCTTGTCCCACCGAGCATTGAGGAGGGGCGTTGACCGCCGAGGCCCTCCCCGCCGAACTTCGTCGTGCGATCGTGCAGTTGGCACGCACACCGCGCCTGCTGGTCGCCTGCGACTACGACGGGACATTGGCTCCGATCGTGGCCAACCCAGAGGACGCCCGCCCGCTGCCCGAGTCGGTGGGCGCGTTGCGCTCCCTGGCCGGTCTGCACGAGACGACGGCCGCGGTGATCTCCGGGCGCGCGCTGCGCGACCTGGCGACGCTGTCGCGCCTGCCGTCCGAGGTGCACCTGGTGGGTTCGCACGGTTCCGAGTTCGACGTCGGTTTCGTGCACGCGCTGGACGCTGACGCGAAACAACTGCACCGTCGCCTGGAAACAGAGTTGGAAGGGGTCGTCGCCGGCCACGAAGGCGTCGGCCTCGAAGTGAAGCCCGCGAGCATCGCGGTGCACGTCCGCCGTGCCGACCCCGCCGTGGGGGAGCGGGTTCTCCACGCCGTGCGCACCGGACCGGCCACTTGGGACGGTGTGCAGGTCACCGAGGGCAAGGCCGTGATCGAACTGGCCGTGGTGCAGACGGACAAGGGCCACGCCCTGGACGTCCTGCGGCACCGCGCGTCGGCGACAGCGGCCGTGTTCGTCGGTGACGACGTGACCGACGAGAAAGCGTTTGCCCGGCTGAGCGGGCCCGACGTCGGCATCAAGGTCGGCGACGGCGAGTCGCTGGCCGAGTACTACGTCGGCGACAGCGTCGACGTGGCCACGGTGCTGGCGTTCCTGCTGGAGGAACGGCGGGCGTGGCTGCACGGCGACCAGGCCGTGCCGATCGAGCGGCTGACCATGCTCGCCAACGAGCGGTCGGTCGCGCTGCTGACCCCGGACGCGCGGCTGAACTGGCTGTGCCACCCGGAGCCGGACTCGGCGGCGGTGTTCGCCGACCTGCTCGGCGGGCCCGCCGCGGGCCACTTCTCGATCAAACCGGAGCACGGCTCGCTGCCCCTGGGCCAGCGGTACGTGCCGGGCACGATGATCGTGGAGACCCGCTGGTCGCGGCTGCTCGTCACCGACTACCTCGACCACGACCTGGCCTCGCACCGCACCGACCTGGTGCGGCGCGTCTCCGGCTCGACCAACGCGGTGATCACGTTCGCGCCGCGGCCGGAGTTCGGCCAGGTGCCGGTGCGGCTGCTGCGCGAGCGCGACGGCCTGCGGGTCGTCGGCACCTCGGACCCGATGGTGCTGCGCTCGCCCGGCGTGGACTGGCAGATCACCTCCGACGGCATCCAGGAGACCGCGACGGCCGTCGTGCGCCCCCGAGAGGGTGCGCCGATCCTGCTCGAGCTGCGCTGCGGCACGGACGACCTGTCCGAGGCCACGCTCGGCGAGCCGGAGCGGCGGGCACGGGCCGGCGCGTTCTGGTCGGACTGGGCCGCGACGCTCAAGCTGCCCCAGGTCGAGTCGGAGCTGGTGCTGCGGTCGGCGTTGACGTTGAAGGGCCTGGTGCACCACGACACCGGCGCGATCATGGCCGCCGCCACCACCTCGCTGCCCGAGGAGCTGGGCGGCATCCGCAACTGGGACTACCGGTACTGCTGGCTGCGCGACGCGGCGCTGACCGCGCAGGCCCTGGTGTCGGTCGGGTCGCTCGGCGAGGCGGAGGCGTTCCTGGGCTGGGTGCACGGGGTGCTGTCGACCCTGCCCGGCCCGGAGCGGCTGCACCCGCTGTACACGCTGCAGGGCACCATGCTCGGCGCGGAGGCCGTCATCGACACGCTGCCCGGGTACGCCGGGTCGCGGCCGGTGCGCGTCGGCAACCTCGCCAACCAGCAGGTGCAGCTGGACGTGTTCGGCCCCGTGGTGGACCTGGTCGTGCAGCTGGCCGCCGCGCGCGGCTCGTTGACCGACAAGGACTGGCTGATGGTGCAGGCGATGGCCGAGGCGGTCGCCCGCCGCTGGCACGAGCCCGACCACGGCATCTGGGAGGAGCGGCACGCGCCGCGCCACCACGTGTACTCCAAGGTCATGTGCTGGGTGACGCTGGACCGGGCGGTGAAGCTGGCCGAGGCGTACGGGCGCGAGATCGACCCGTCGTGGCCGGTGCTGCGCGACACCATCTCCAACGACGTGCTCAAGCACGGGTGGAGCGAGGAAGCGCAGTCGTTCACCACCGCCTACGACGGCGACGACCTGGACGCGGCGTCGCTGCACGTCGGGCTGTCGGGGTTGATCGACCCGACCGACGACCGGTTCCAGGCCACCGTGACCGCGATCGAGGCCGAGCTCCGGTCCGGTTCCACGGTGTACCGGTACCGGCGTGACGACGGCCTGCCCGGCGACGAGGGCGGCTTCCACCTGTGCGCGGCGTGGATGATCGAGTCCTACCTGCTCACCGGGCGGCGCACGGAGGCCGAGGAGCTGTTCGCGCAGATGGTCGACGCGGCCGGCCCCACCGGCCTGCTGCCCGAGGAGTACGACCCGATCGCGGAGCGCTCCCTGGGCAACCACCCGCAGGCGTACAGCCACCTGGGCCTGATCCGCTGCGCCCAGCTGCTGGCGGCCACGAAGTAACAGCTCGCGCGAGAACGGCGCCCCCTGCACGTCGGGGGCGCCGTTCCGCTATTTCAGGAGCTTGAGCAGGTTCAGCGCCTCGTGCAGGTCGTTGGCGACGAGCGCGCGCGTGCCCTGCGGCAGGGGGCCCGCGTCCGGTGGCACGAGGGCCTTGGTGAAGCCGAGCCGGGCGGCCTCGGTGAGGCGGCGGCCGACGCCGTTGACGCGGCGCAGCTCGCCCGACAGGCCGACCTCGCCGACCACGACGAGGTCGTGCGGCAGGGGCAGGTCGGTGGCCGCCGAGGCGACCGCCAGGGCGACCGCGAGGTCCACGGCGGGCTCGACGAGCCGCATGCCGCCGACGGTGGCCGTGAAGACGTCCTTGTTGCCCAGCCCGACCCGGCCGCGCTTCTCCAGCACCGCGAGGACCATGGCGAGGCGGGCCGAGTCGAGACCGCTGACCGCGCGCCGCGGGGCGGGCAGGGCGGTCGGCGTGACCAGCGCCTGCACCTCGCCCAGCATCGGTCGCTTGCCCTCCACGACAACCGTGACGGCGGTGCCGGAGACGGCCTGGTCGCGGCGGTGCAGGAACAGGCCGGACGGGTCGGGCACGCCCGCGATGCCGTCGTCGCGCAGCTCGAAGCAGCCGACCTCGTCGGCCGGCCCGAACCGGTTCTTCACGCCCCTGAGCAGCCGCAACGTCGAGTGCCGGTCACCCTCGAACTGCAGCACCACGTCCACCAGGTGCTCCAGCACGCGCGGCCCGGCGACCGAGCCGTCCTTGGTCACGTGGCCGACCAGCACGACGGGCAGCCCGCGTTCCTTGGCGACCGCGATCAGGCCGGCCGTGACGGCGCGGACCTGGCTGACCCCGCCGGGCGCCCCGTCCACCGCCGGTGAGGACATGGTCTGCACGGAGTCCACGATGAGCATGCTCGGCTTGACGACGTCCACCTGGCCGAGGACGGCGGAGATGTCGCTCTCGGCGGCCAGGTAGATCTCGTCGTGCAGGTTGCCGGTCCGGTCCGCCCGCAACCGCACCTGCCCGGCCGACTCCTCGCCGGTGACGTAGAGGCAGCGGCCGACCGACAGCGCCCACTGGTGCGCGACCTCCAGCAGCAGGGTCGACTTCCCGACCCCGGGCTCACCGGCCAACAGCACCACCGCGCCCGGCACGAGCCCGCCGCCGAGCACCCGGTCCAACTCCAGGACACCGGTCGAGACGGCCCGCGCGGACTCGATGTCGACCTGCGCGATGGGCCGCGCCTCACTGCTCGGCGTGCCCGCGAGGAACCGGGGAGCCGCGGAAACCCCCCGCTCCTCCACCGTGCCCCAGGCCTGGCACTCCGGGCACCGCCCGACCCACTTGGCCACCTCGTGCCCGCACTCGGCGCACCGGTACGTCGCCTTGGCCACCCGTGCTGTCTTCGCCACGACCGGGAGGCTATCCGCCCCCTCCGACACCCACCGTCACTGGCAGCTTTCCCTCAAGGAGGGCTTCGTACTGGCGGCTTCCCTCAAGGAGGGCTTCGTGTCATCCCGCCGACCTGGCTTTGCCCTACCGCGCGTGTCAAGGGGGCTGTGCGTCCTCTGCCTGCCCGTCCACTGATGGCTGCCCCCTTGATACGTGTGGTAGCCCGGAGGGAGGTCGGTGGGATGACACGAAACCCGGACCGACAACGGACCCGGCGCTTGACCGCTGAACGAGGGGTCATCCTGCTGATCTGCCCGTCCGGCGAGGACTCTTTTGTTCTTCGAAACAACAACAGGGGTCCCCTGACCGGGGACCCCTGCGCAGCTCGCGGCGTGTCAGCGCGGCTCAGTGCTCCGAGGGAGCGTCCACCCGCGGTTCGGTGGTGGCGCCGATCGGCAGCTCCAAGGTCACCTCACCGGCCTGCTCGAACAGGAACGTGACCCGGATCGTCTCGCCCGGCCGCAGCGGCTTCTTCAGCCCCTTCAGCACGATCTTCACCACACCCGGCTCCGTCGGGTCGGCGGAGGACGGCAGCTTGGTGCCCGTCGTCGGCGGGCTCGACACGGACGTGCCGCTGCCGGACGTCGGCGTGCCCGTCGTGGTCGTCGTCACCGAACCCGTGCCGGACGGCGTGGTGGTCGTGGTGGTCGACGCGTGCGAGTCGGAAGGCTCGTGCGAGTCCGACGGCTCGTGCGAGTCGGACGAAGGCGCGGACGAGGACGCCGCCTTGGTCGTCGTCGTGGCGTGGCCGCCCGCGTCGTCCTGGTCGGCCTCGGCGAGGATGGCCGACCCCGGCTCCAGCCGCGCGTCGCCGGTGATCTCGGCCGGCGCGGAGAACTCGCTGGTCACGCCCAGCAGCTTGTCCACACCGGTGCCGTTGTTGACGATCACGACGGTGATCGGCGCGTCGTCGCCTTCCTCGTACGCCCCGTGCGCCGCCGGGAACAGGAACTGCGCGTCACGGACGGCGATGTCTCCCACCTGCCCGTTGGCCCCGTTGACGACGGCCACCTGGGTGTCCGTCTGCGTGACCTGACCTGCGCTGCAACCTGCGGCGACCAAGCCGAGGCCGGTCGCCAGGGCGGCCACGACGGCCAGGCGGCGCGGCGCTGGTGACTTCTGGAGTGCGCGACCCACGGCTGCTCGGATCCCTTCCCGGTGTGCTGACGAGGCGGGTCGTACCCGGTAGTAGCGGGCCCGACCACCAGTCCAGGAGCCTAACCGGGTGCCCCCGGACCTGCGGCATGTGGTGCCCCACAGCGGGCCGCGGCCCCCGCCCGCACGTCCACAGTGGAGCAAGATCGACCACGGGCGTTGCATGCGACCGGGTGATTTGTCAACCCCCCACGCGGCCCTGACCAGCGCTAACTGATCTCAACAGGCCGATGAGGGGATTGCTCGGCGTGTTAGGATGGGGTTAGCGAAAGGGGCAGAGGACACATGGTTTTCAAGGTCGGAGAGACCGTCGTCTACCCGCACCACGGTGCCGCTCTCATCGAAGCAATCGAGACCCGTGTGATCAAGGGCGAGGAGAAGAAGTACCTCGTCCTCAAGGTTGCCCAGGGCGACCTCACGGTTCGCGTCCCCGCCGACAACGCCGAGATCGTGGGCGTTCGTGACGTCGTCGGCCAGGAGGGTCTTGACAAGGTCTTCGAGGTCTTGCGTGCTCCCCACACGGAGGAGCCGACCAACTGGTCCCGGCGGTACAAGGCCAACCTCGAGAAGCTCGCGTCCGGTGACGTGAACAAGGTGGCCGAAGTGGTGCGCGACCTCTGGCGGCGCGAGAAGGATCGCGGACTGTCCGCTGGTGAGAAGCGGATGCTGGCGAAGGCTCGACAGATACTGGTTAGCGAACTGGCGCTGGCCGAGGGCACCGACGAGGACAAGGCTGAGGTCCTCCTCGACGAGGTCCTGGCTACCGCGTCCTGATCGTTCCACCCACCATCTCGGAAACCGCGAACATGGGTGTGGTCGCGCTCGTGCCCGCGGCGGGCCGGGGTGAGCGGCTGGGCTATGGCATGCCCAAGGCGCTCGTGCCGGTCGACGGCGTTCCGCTGCTCGTGCGTGCGGTGCGCGGCCTGTTCGACTCCGGTCGCGTGCGGCACGTCGTGATCGCCGCACCGCCGTCCGATGTGGACGTTGTGAGTACCGTCACCGCCCCGTTGGCCCCAGCCGACGGGGCGGTGCACGTCGTGGCCGGTGGCGCCGAAAGGTCGGACTCGGTGCGCCTGGCCCTAACTTACGCCCTGCGTGAGATCCCCGACACTTCTATCGTGCTCGTTCACGACGCGGCCCGCGCCTTCACGCCGCCCGCCGTCGTCAGCGCCGTGGTGGACGCCGTCGCCGCAGGTCACCCGGCCGTCATCCCCGTGCTGCCGGTCGTGGACACGGTCAAGCAGGTCGACGCCGACGGCGTGGTGCTCGCCACACCGGACCGCGCCGCGCTGCGCGTCGTGCAGACCCCGCAGGGCTTCGACGCGGCCGTGCTGCTGCGCGCGCACGAGGCAGGCTCGGACGCCACGGACGACGCGGGCCTGGTCGAACGGCTCGGCGTGCCGGTCGTCACCGTGCCCGGCCACCCCGACGCCATGAAGATCACCACCAAGTTCGACCTGGCCGTGGCCGAGGCGCTGCTGGTCGGCACCCGAGGAGCACCGTGATCCCCAGAGTGGGCATCGGCACGGACGTCCACCAAGTGGAACGCGGCCGCGAGTGCTGGCTGGCCGGCCTGCGCTGGGACGACGCGGACGGCTGCGCCGGCCACTCGGACGGCGACGTGGCCGCGCACGCGCTGTGCGACGCGCTGCTGTCCGCCGCCGGCCTCGGCGACCTCGGCGCGGTGTTCGGCACGAGCGACCCGCGCTGGTCCGGGCGGCACGGCGTGGAGTTCCTGGCCGAGGCACGTCGCCTGGTCGAGGAGGCGGGCTTCCGCGTCGGCAACGCCGCCGTGCAGGTCATCGGCAACGCGCCCAAGATCGGCAAGCGCCGTGACGAGGCGCAGAAGGTGCTGTCGGAAGCGGTCGGCGGCCCGGTGTCGGTCAGCGGCACGACCACCGACGGCCTCGGCCTGACCGGGCGCGGCGAGGGCATCGCCGCCGTGGCCACCGCGCTGCTCGTCCCACTAGCCTGACCCGCGTGCCGATCACCCTCAGCGCGGCGACGCGTGCCCTGGTCGACGAGCGGAACTACGCCGTCCTCGCCACGATCAACCCGGACGGCAGCCCGCAGACATCGGTGGTGTGGGTCACCCGGGACGGCGACGACCTGCTGTTCTCGACGTTGCGCGACCGGGTGAAGGAGCGCAACCTCCGCCGTGACGCGCGGGCCAGCGTGAGCGTGTGGAGCCACGCCGACCCGGAGGTTTACGCGGAGGTGCGCGGCACCGTGACGATCGTCGAGGACGCCGGCCGCACCCTGGCCAACGACCTGTCGCACAAGTACCTGGGCCAGGACTACCCCGCCGACGCGCCCGGCAAGGTCCGCGTGGTGCTCCGCCTGACCCCGACGAAGGTCACCGGCAACGCCGCCTGAGCCGGCAGTGAGGCTGGTCTCGCTTCGTCGCGCTCCCGAGACCTCCGATGTCCCGACCACGTAGCGTGTTTTCCGTGACGATCCGCGCCGTGCTCTTCGACTTCTCCGGCACCCTGTTCCGCTTGGAGCACGACTCGCTGGCCGCCCACGCCGAGCTGATGCGGGCGCTCACCGCGCCCGTCGGCCTGGCGGAGGGGCTGGACATCGACCCCGCGCAGTGGGAACGGCGTGACCTCGACCCCGACTCGCACCGCGAGATGCACCTCGCCGTGCTGGCGAAGGCGGGTGCGAAGGACCCGGCCCAGTTCTACGCCGACCTGTGCAGCCCGCCGTTCTGGCAGCCGTACCCGGACACCGCGCAGGCGCTGGGCACCGAGCTGCCGACCGCGGTCGTCAGCAACATCGCGTGGGACATCGCCGCGGTCTTCGCCCGGCACGGCGTCGAGAACCGGGTGGACGAGTTCGTGCTCTCCTACCAGGAGGGCTTCGTCAAGCCGGACCCCAAGCTGTTCCGCATCGCCTGCGACCGCCTGGGCGTGCACCCCACCGAGGCGCTCATGATCGGCGACAGCCCCGAGGCCGACGGCGGCGCGGCGGCGATCGGGTGCCAGGTCGAGATCGTCGACCCGCTCCCGACCGGCAGCCGTCCGGACGCCCTGCTGCAGGTCCTCCGCAAGCACCTTTGACCGGGCGATCCAACCCCGACTGGTCACCGCCCGTACCATCTTCACGTGAGCCTCCACCTCTTCGACACCGCGACCCGGTCCATGCGGGAGTTCGTCCCGCAGGTCAGCGGAACGGCGTCGATCTACGTGTGCGGGGCCACGGTGCAGGGCGTTCCGCACATCGGGCACGTGCGCAGCGGCCTCAACTTCGACGTGCTGCGGCGCTGGCTGGCCCGTGACGGCTCGACCGTGCGGCTGGTGCGCAACGTCACCGACATCGACGACAAGATCCTCGCCAAGGCCACCGAGCACGGCGCCGAGTGGTGGGAGTGGGCCTACCAGCACGAACGGGCCTTCGACGACGCCTACGACGCGCTGGGCTGCCTGCCCGCGTCCTACTCCCCTCGCGCGACGGGCCACGTCACGCAGATGGTCGAGCTGATGGAGCGGCTGATCGAGAAGGGCCACGCGTACGCCTCCGACGGCGACGTGTACTTCTCCGTGACGTCGTTCCCCGAGTACGGGGCGCTGTCGGGGCAGAAGCTCGACGAGGTGCACCAGGGCGAGTCCGCCGCGACGGGCAAGCGCGACGCGCGCGACTTCACGCTGTGGAAGGCGGCGAAGCCGGGCGAGCCGTCGTGGCCGACGCCGTGGGGCCCGGGCCGGCCGGGCTGGCACCTGGAGTGCTCGGCGATGGCGACCGCGTACCTCGGCGGGACGTTCGACATCCACGGCGGCGGCATCGACCTGATCTTCCCGCACCACGAGAACGAGCAGGCGCAGTCGCGCGCGGCCGGCGACGGCTTCTCCCGGTACTGGATGCACAACGCCTGGGTGACGCTCAGCGGCGAGAAGATGTCGAAGTCGCTGGGCAACACGGTGTCGATCCCGGCGATGCTGGAGCGCGTCCGCGCCCCCGAACTCCGCTACTACCTGGTCGGCCCGCACTACCGGTCGACGATCGAGTACTCGCCCGAGGCGTTGGACGAGTCGGTGTCGGCCTACCGCCGCGTCGAGTCGTTCCTGCGGCGCGTGGTCGAGCGCACGGGCGCCGTGGGCGCGGACGGCGAGCTGTCGCCCGCGTTCGTGGCGTCGATGGACGACGACATGGGCACGCCGGGTGCGTTGGCCGCCATCCACAAGCGGGTGCGCGAGGGCAACACGGCCCTGGAGTCCGGTGACGACCTGGGCGCGCGTGCCGCCGCCGAGTCGGTGCGGGCGATGACCGGCGTGCTCGGGTTGGACCCGTTGTCGCCGCTGTGGCACGACGCCGCGGCCGGCGGCACGGGCGGGCGCGCGTTGGGCGTGCTGGTGGAACGGCTGCTCGAAGAGCGGTCGCAGGCCCGCAAGGACAGGGACTTCGCGCGCGCGGACGCGCTGCGCGATCACCTGCTGCTGGCCGGTATCGCCGTCGAGGACACCCCCGACGGTCCGTTGTGGACGTTGAAGGACGACTGAGCTCGTGGCTGGTAACTCCAAGCGCCGGGGCGCCATGCGCAACCCCGGCTCCAAGAAGGGCGCGGTCGTCGGTTCCGGCGGGCAGAAGTCGAAGGGCCTGCAGGGCAAGGGCCCCACGCCGAAGGCGACCGAACGACCGAACCACCCCGCCTACAAGCGGGCGACCGCGGCGGCGAAGGCCGAGCAGGTGCGCTCGCAGCGGCGCAAGGCCGCCGAGAACGGCCCCGAGACCGTGGCCGGTCGCAACCCGGTGGTCGAGTGCCTGCGCGCCGACATCCCGGCGACGGCGCTGTACGTGGCGCTGGGCATCGACGCGGACGACCGGGTCGCCGAGGCCGTGCAGCTGGCGGCCACGCGCGGCATCTCCGTGCTGGAGGTGCAGCGCGGAGAGCTGGACCGGATCACCGGCGGCGCGATGCACCAGGGCCTCGGCCTCCAGGTGCCGCCCTACGAGTACGCCGAGCCCCGTGAGCTGCTCAAGATCGCGAACGAGTCCGGCGTGCCGCCGTTGCTGGTGGCGCTGGACGGCGTGACCGACCCCCGCAACCTGGGCGCGGTCGTGCGCTCGGCAGCGGCCTTCGGCGCCCACGGTGTCGTCCTGCCGCAACGCCGTTCGGCGGGCATCACCGCCGTCGCGTGGCGGACCAGCGCGGGCACCGCGGCCAAGATGCCGATCGCCGTGGCGACGAACCTGACCCGCCAGCTCAAGGAGTGGGCGGACGCCGGGCTGATGATCATCGGCCTCGACGCGGACGGCGACGTCGACGTGGACGGCCTCGACCTGGCCACCGGCCCACTGGTCGTCGTCGTCGGCTCCGAGGGCCGCGGCCTCTCCCGCCTCGTCAAGGAGACGTGCGACCAAACGGTCTCCATCCCCATGTCCGCCGGCGTGGAATCGCTGAACGCCTCCGTCGCCGCCGGCGTCGTCCTGGCCGAAGTCGCCCGCCGCCGCCGCCTCGACACCCGCGCCTAGCACCCACATCCCCTCACCTGCACCCACGCCCTTCCCAACAGAAGGGCTTCGTGTCATCCCGCCCTTGTGGAGGTCGGCGGGATGACACGAAACCCGACCCACGACGAGCCCGGCGCATACCCACCCACCCGGACGTCATCCTGCTGATCTGCCCGTCCGGCGAGGACTCTCTTCTCTTTTGCTCTTCTTGAACCTCGACCCACGGGCGCGGTGTGAGGTGCACCGTTTGTTGGGTGATCCGGACCGCCGGGGCGTGACCGGCGGATAGGGTCTGCGGCGATGTCCTTCGCCAGCCCGCTGTTCCTGTGGTTCTTCCTCCCGGTCGTGCTCGCGACCGTCCTCGTCACGCCCAGGAACTGGCGCAACGGCGTGGTCGCCGTGGCGAGCCTGCTGTTCTACGTCTCCGGCGCGGGCGGCACGACGCTGCTGCTGCTCGCCTGCATGGTGGTCAACTACCTGGCCGGGCGGCGGCTGGAGCCGGGCGCGCCGGGCGATCGCCGCCTGGTCCTGGTCGGCTCGATCGCGCTCAACCTCGGCGTGCTGCTGATCTGGAAGTACGCCGGGTTCGCCACCGGGCAGCTGCACGACATCGCCGCCGTCGTGGGCGCCGACCTGCCGGTGGTCGAGCTCGCGCTCCCGATCGGCATCTCCTTCTACACGTTCCACCACATCTCGTACGTGGTCGACGTGTACCGCGGCGAACGGCCGGCCCTGCGCGAGCCGGTCGCCTTCGTCACCTACATCGCGATGTTCCCGCAACTGGTCGCCGGTCCGATCGTGCGGTTCCGCGAGATCGCCGACCAGCTGCCGCAGCCCCGCCTGCACCGCTGGGACGACGTCGCCGCCGGCTTCCCCCGGTTCGCCCTCGGCCTGTGCAAGAAGGTGATCATCGCCGACTCGCTCGCGCCGATGGTCGACGCCTGCTTCGCCACCCCGGCCGACGAGATGACCACGTCCATCGCCTGGCTCGGCGCGATCGGCTACACGCTCCAGCTGTACTTCGACTTCTCCGGCTACTCCGACATGGCCATCGGCCTCGGCCGGATGCTGGGCTTCCGGCTGCCGGAGAACTTCGCCCGCCCGTACTCGTCGGTCACGATCACCGACTTCTGGCGCCGCTGGCACATGTCGCTGTCGCGCTGGTTCCGCGACTACGTCTACATCCCGCTCGGCGGCAACCGCGGCGGCGTGGTGCAGACCTACCGGAACCTGTCGATCGTTTTCGTGCTGACCGGTTTCTGGCACGGCGCCAACTGGACGTTCCTGGTGTGGGGTTTGTTCCACGGCGCGCTGCTCGTGCTGGAGCGCCGATTCGGCTGGGATTCGGCGCCGGCCGCCACCCGCACCCGAATTGCCCGACGGGTCCTGACCATGCTGCTGGTGGTAATCGGCTGGGTGTTCTTCCGATCCGCCGATCTCGGTACGGCGTTCACAATCATCGGCCACATGTTGTTGCCGGATTTCGGCGGGTTGACCGACGCCGTCGCGGCCGCGGCGACCAATCAGCGCATTGTGCTGCTGGTGCTCGCGCTGGCGATTGTCGCAATGCCCGATCACCCGGTGAGCGGGCCTTACCTGGAGTCTTCCCGGGACAAGATCGCCACCGCGGCCAGGGTCTCGCTGATGACGGTCGGCGTCGGCTACGCGGCGATCCTCGTCGCCAGCGGCACGTTCAGCCCGTTCCTCTACTACCAGTTCTGAAGATCGCCCCACCACCGGTTGCGAAGATCGACAAGCGGGCGATGTTCAACAATTGACTCACCAACCGACCCGACGCCGTCGGCGACCGCAGGAACGCGCTGGCCCGGTCGGACCAGCCCTCCGCGCCCAATGGAGGTCGCGGTCGACGTAGGGTAGGCGAGGATTGCTCACGCCGTGTCACCTACCGTCAACTGTCAAGAATAAGTGGGCGATTTTTCGCCGTTGTAACTACTTTATGTAACCGACCTGCTCCGTTCGGGTACACAGTGTGGTAGGACAGAGATTGCACATCCGGCAGCTTCTACCGTGCTAACCGAGGGAATTGTTACTTCGGGTGGGGGTAACGTGACTCACTCATCGGGGCCGACCAACCTGGGGGAGTTGTGACTTCCGGGGGGACCATCCGCGCGCTCGTGGGCAACCGCGAGTTCCGCGGCATGTGGATCGGCTCGACGGTGTCCACCGTGGGCGATCAACTCGCGGCGGTCGCGCTCTCCCTGTTGGTGTTCGAGCGCACCCAGTCCGCCGCGTGGACCGCCCTCACGTGGTCGTTGACGCTGTTCCCGCCGCTGGTCTCCGGACCGCTGCTCGGCTGGGTCGCGGACCGGTTCCCCCGCCGCACGGTGATGGTGTGGTGCGCGTGGCTGCAAGCCGCCCTGGTAGGCCTGATGGCCATTCCCGGCGCGCCGCTGTGGCTGATGATCGTGCTGCTGGTCCTCGTGCTGATGATCTCTTCGCCGTTCCTGGCGGCGCAGGAGGCGAGCCTGCCCCACGTGCTGCCGGACAAGCGCTACGACGACGGCGTGGCGCTGTTCGGCACGTCGGTGGACGTCGCCCAGATGGTCGGCCTGGCCGCCGCGGGCTTCCTCGTCACGAACGCCGGCGCGGGCGTCGCGCTCGCGATCGACGCGGCCTCGTTCGTGTGGGTGGCGATCCTGGTGCAGCTGTCGGTCAAGCACCGGCCGGCCGCCGACCCGCGCGGCGCGAAACGGGATCCCGAAGGCCCGAAGGGAGCGTTCACGCTCCTGGTCACGGAACCGCGGCTGCGCAGCCTGATGGGCATGCGCCTGCTCGCCGGCCTCGCCATGGTCCCGGAGGGACTCGCCGTGCCCCTGGCGGCGAGTCTGGACGCGGTGTGGGCCGTGGGCCTGATCCTGGCCATCGAGCCCGCCGCCAACGTCCTCGGCGTGGCCGTGCTGTTCCGGTTGGTGCGCGATCCGGCGAAGCGCGAGCGGCTGATCGGCCCGCTCGCCATACTGTCCTTGGCCCCTCTGGTCATGTTCGCGTTGCACCCGAACCTGACCTGGACCATCGCACTACTGGTGATCGCCGGTATGGCCGGCGCGTACCACACGCCCGCTCGCTCGGCGTGGATGCGCATCCTGCCCGACGCCTACCGCGGTCGCGCGTACGGCATCGGCCGTGCCGCTCTGCGCTCGTCGCAGGGCGGCGGGATGGCGTTGGCCGGTGTCGTGGCGCACTCGATCGGCTCGGTGACCGCGACGATCGCGGGTGCAGGCGGCATCGGGCTGTTGCTCGCCACGCAGGCGACCGTAGCCTGGCGACGGGCCCGCACCCGGAACGATCCGAAAGCGGTGGCGATCTGAAACGGACTCATCACATATCGCGATTGTCAAACATGAAGGACCCCTCGGCTGCGGCCCGCTAGCCCGCGGGCACGTACGGTGAACATTCGGTCCGGGATGGAGGGAGCGGCTCACATGTCGCGGTTGCGCATGGCGAACACCTCCTCAGTGCGCATCTCGGGCACGGACGTGCCGCTGCGAACGGCGTTCGCCACGCGGCGCCGGGCAGAGGGTAGGGGGTCGTGGTGAAGAACAGTTTGACTGACCAGAAGCCTTCTGGGGCAGTCGGCCGGCCCTCGATTCGCAACTGGGATCTGTGGAGCTTGCGACCGGCCGCGCTGGCGTACTTCTTCTTCATCGAATCGGCGGTAGCGGCTGCCGCCATTTGGCTGCTCACCGGCCTCGACTCGGTCTCGAACGCCGACTGGCTCAGATTCTGCGCGGTGATGTTCGCCATCACCGTGCACCTGATGATCGTTCGGCGGGCCGAAGAGTCGCGGCGCAACGAGTCGGCCGGTCCGCACATCGACCTGACGTCGGTCTGGACGTTCGCCGCCGCCATCGCGCTGCCCGGCGCGCTGGCCGTGCTGGCCACGGTCTGGATGCGGATCCTGATCCAGCCGATCGCGCGACGCCAGCCGTACCGGTTCGTGTTCAGCTCCGCGAGCATCCTCGGCGGCACCATGCTGGCCTGGGCCGTGGTGCACCTGTCCGGGACGTCGCTGCTCGCCACCGGGAGCATCCCGACCGACCTGGGCCTCGTGCTCGTGCTCATCGTGGCCGGGGTGGTCAACTGGGGCGCGCAGGGCATGAACATCGCCGTCGCGTTGAAGATCGTCACCCCGCACACCCGCATCCAGGAGTTCCTGGGCTCGCGCGCGGACAACATGCTGGAGCTGAGCACGCTCGGCGCGGGCGCGATGCTCGGCATGCTGATGACCACCCACTGGGTGGGTCCGCTGCTGCTGGTCTTCCCGGTGATCCTGGTGAACTCGCTGCTCTACCACGCCGCGCAGCGGCGGGCGCACCTCGAGCGGCTGCTGCGCGAGCAGGAGCAGCTGCAGGCGCGGCTGGCCGAGGACGCGCACACCGACTACCGGACCGGGCTGCTCAACACCAACGGCCTCGCCGAGTACGGGAGCAGGCTCACCGACCGGTGCCGCCACGACAACCAGCCGGTGACCGTGCTGGCCATCGACCTGGACCACTTCAAGCGGATCAACGACACCTGGGGCCACCCGGCGGGCAACGCGGTGCTGGCCGAGGTGGGCCGGATCCTGCGGGAGAAGCTGCGGCCGGGTGACGTGGCCGGGCGCGACGGCGGCGAGGAGTTCGTCGTCGTGCTCGCCGACACGGGCCTGGCCCAGGGCACGGCCATCGCCGAACGGGTGCGCGAGGCGATCGGCGAGATGTCCGTGATGACCACCGACAAGCACCGCAACACCGTCACCCTGCGCGGCCGGAACCTGCCGTTGACGGCGGACGGGCCGGACGTGCGGGCCATCTCGGCGTCCATCGGCGTGGCCGTGCTGCCGGACAACGGCGACTGCCTCCAGGACGCCCAGCACTTCGCCGACGCGGCGCTCTACGCGGCCAAGGAGAACGGGCGCAACCAGGTGCGGGTCGCCGGTGGCGAGATCCGGCTGCTGCCCGCGCCGCGGGGCGACCAGCCCGTGGCGGAGGACGCCGGGGACCAGGCGGGGGCCGCCGAGGTCACCCGGACCGCGTAAGTCCCCCACCTCTCGGGCCCGACCGTTCGGCACGCGGGCGTGGCGGGCGTGACGGCGCAGGGCCTGCCCGAGGGCACAGCCGTGCCCGCCACCGCGACCGCGGTGGTCGGCCGACGTGGTCGTCGTGCTTCGCATGGCACCCGTCGTCTCCGCGCGGCCCGCGCCCCGCGATCGGGCCTCCGGTGCCCCCTCCACCCGGGCTTACCCACTCGCGGCGCGTTCCAAACGTGCTACTGGACCCTTTCCCGCTTGCCGCTCATCAGCCGGCAGACCAGGTAGATCAGGAACGAGACCGCGGTGACGAACGCGCTCACCGGCATGCCGGGCGCGAGCGACAGGATCATCCCGCCCAGCACGGACACCTCGGCGAACACCACGGCCAGCACGGTGGCCCGCAGCGGGCTCGCGGTGACCCTGGTCGCCGCCGCCGCGGGCGTGATCATCAGCGACAGCACGAGCAGCGCGCCCACCAGCTGCACGCTCAACGCCGTCGCCACGCCCACCAGCACCGCGAACACCACCGACAGGGCCCGCACGGGCACGCCGCGCGCCACGGCCACGGCGGCGTCCACGCTGGCGAAGTGCAGCGGCCGGTAGATGACCGCCAGCACCGCCAGCACGGCCACCGACGCGCCGATGAGCAGCCACAGGTCGGTCGAGCCGACGCTGACCACCTGACCGGTCAGCAGGCCGAACTTGTTCGCCGCACGCCCGTTGTAGAGGGCCAGGAACAGCACGCCCAGGCCGAGGCCGAACGCCAGGATCGCGCCGATCACCGAGTCGCGGTCCGAGTCGCGCGTGCTGAGCAGCCCCAGCAGCAGCGCGGCGACGACCGACCCGGCCAGCGCGCCGTACCCGACGCCGATGCCGAGCAGCAGGGCCGCCGCGCCGCCGGTGAACGCGAGCTCGCTCGTGCCGTGCACGGCGAACGCCATCTTGCGGGTCACCACGAGCGGGCCGAGCAGCCCCGCCACCAGCCCGAGCACGGCGCCCGCGACGAGCATCGGCTGGACGTACCGCAGCAGGTCCAGCGTCTGCGCGACGTCGAAGAAGTTCTCCATCAGCCCTTCACCCCGCCACGTGGTGCGGCTCGTCCTCGCACACGTGCTGCGCGCCGACCACGTGGATCTGGTCGCGCACGCGGACCACCTCGACGTTCGTGCGGTACAGCTCGGTCAGCGTCCGCGAGGTCATCACCTCGGCGGGCGCGCCGATCCGGAACCGGCCCTCGACCAGGTACAGCACCCGGTCGACCAGCGGCAGGATCGGGTTGATCTCGTGGGTCACGAACAGCACGGCCGTGCCCGCGGACCGGCGCCGGGCGTCGATCAGGTCGCTGACCACGCGCTGGTGCGCGAGGTCGAGCGAGAGCAGCGGCTCGTCGCACAGCAGCACCTCGGGGTCGCCGACCATGGCCTGCGCCACCCGCAGCCGCTGCTGCTCGCCACCGGAGAGCAGGCCGACGGGCTCGTCGGCGTACCTCGTCGCGCCGACGGACTCCAGCGCCGCGTCCACCCTGGCCCGGCGTTCGCGGCGGGTGCGCCAGCCGATGCCCCAGCCGTGCCCGTCCAGGCCGAACCCGACCAGGTCGCGGCCGCGCAGCGCGAGGCTCGAGTCGATCGCCCGCTGCTGCGGGATGTAACCGATGCGCCGGTTGCCGCCCGCGACGTGGACCGTGCCCGCGGACAGCGGTTGCAGGCCGAGCAGCACCCGGATGAGGCTGGTCTTGCCCGAGCCGTTGGGCCCGAGCACGGCCACGAACTCGCCGGGGGCGACGTCCAGGTCCAACCCGTCCCACAGCACGCGGTCGCCGTAGGACAGCCGCGCGCCGCGCAGCGCGACCGCCGCGCGCGTGGACCTGTCCGCCACCTGAGCCGTCATGCCGCGAGCGCTCCCACCAGCGAGTCGACCTGCTTCGTCATCCAATCAAGGTAACCCGTGACGCCTTCCGGCAGCGTCTCGGTCACCTCGGCGATCGGCACGCCCGCGGTCTTGGCCTGGTCGACGACCTGCCGGGTGCCCGCGTTCTCCGTCTGCGCGTTGTTGACCAGCGCGGCGACCTGCTTCTGCTCGATCAGCCGGGTGACGTCGGCGAGCGCGGCGGCGGGGATGTCGGTCTCGTTCTCCACGGCCTCGCTGAAGGACTCCGGCGTGACGTCCTCGACGCCCGCGGTGTCGAGCAGGTAGTGCGCCACCGGCTCGGTCACCACCACCTTCTTGCCCGCGCCCTTGCCCTCGACGCGCTGCTCCAGCTCGGTCAGCTTGGCGGTGAAGTCCTTCGCGTTGGCCTCGAAGGTCGACTTCTTGTCCGGCGCGATCGCGCCGAGGTCGGCCGCGGCCTGGTCGGCGACCTTGCGGACGGTCTCGAAGTCGTACCAGACGTGCTCGTTGACGGCGTGGTCGTGGTGCTCCTCGCCCTCCGGCTCGCCAGAGGGCTCCGGCTCCTCGTGCCCGGAGGCCTTGCCGGACACCGGGAACGCCTCGATCTTCTTCGCGCCCTCGGTCTCGGGGCCGAGCAGGGTGGCGAAGAAGTCGTCGTAGCCGCCGCCGTTGAAGATGACGAGCTTGGCGTCGCGGACCGCGGCCAGGTCGGACGGCTTGCTCTCGTAGGAGTGCGGGTCGCCGGACGGGTCGTCGATGATGGCGCTGACCTGCACGGCGTCGCCGCCGACGGCCTTGACCACGCTGCCCCACACGTTGGTGGAGGCGACGACCTTGATCGTGCCGTCGTTCGCGGCGGGGGTGTCCTGGGCACCGCAAGCGGTGAGGGCGACGGCGGTCGCGGCGGCCACCGCGCCGAGCAACACGTTGCGGACAGTCATCAGAGCACTCCTCGACAGGCGGACACATAGGCAATGGAAACCGTTGTCGAGTTCAGTTTAGAACGCTCCGCTACCGACACGCCCACCGACCGGGTGTTTTACGCACCACAGGGGCCACCTCACCGCGGCACGGGAGGTGGCCCCTGGGGCTCGAAGATCGTCAGTCGGTCAGGCGGTGGCCGGACTCCGGGTGGAACAGGTGGACCTCACCGGCGTCACGCACCGCGACCTTGACGGTCTGGCCCAGGGTGGGCGGCGTGCGGCCGTCGACGCGGACCACGAACCGCTCGGGCACGTCGCCGATGCGGACCGAGCCGTGCATAAGCGCGTCCGCGCCCAGCTCCTCGACCAGCTCGACGGTCATGTCCATGCCCTGCTCCGAGGAGCTGACCAGGGCCAGCGACTCGGGCCGGATGCCGAACGTGACCTCGGACAGGCCCTCGCCCGCCGCCTTGTCCAGCGCGCGGCGCTCCAGCGGCACCACGATGCCGTCGAGCTTCGCGCCCTCCGACGTCAGCGGCACGGTCTTGAGGTTCATCGCGGGCGAGCCCATGAAGCCGGCGACGAACGCGTTGGCCGGCTTGTCGTACAGCGCGCGCGGGGTGTCGCACTGCTGGAGCAGGCCGTCCTTGAGCACGGCGACCCGGTGGCCCATGGTCATGGCCTCGACCTGGTCGTGCGTGACGTAGATCGTGGTGGTGTCCAGGCGGGCCTGGAGGGCGGCGATGTTCGCGCGGGTCTCCACGCGGAGCTTCGCGTCCAGGTTGGACAGCGGCTCGTCCATGAGGAACACGGAGGGCTCGCGGACGATCGCGCGGCCCATCGCGACGCGCTGCCGCTGGCCGCCGGAGAGCGCCTTCGGCTTGCGGTCCAGGTACTTCTCGAGGTCCAGCATCTTGGCCGCCTCGGCGACCTTCTCCCGGATCTCGGTCTTGTTGACGCCGCGCAGCTTGAGCGCGAAGCCCATGTTCTCCGCGACCGTCATGTGCGGGTACAGCGCGTAGGACTGGAACACCATCGCGATGTCACGGCCCTTGGGCGGGACGTTGGTGACGTCCTTGCCGCCGATGTGGATGGCGCCCTCGTCCACGTCCTCCAGACCCGCGAGCATCCGCAGCGCGGTCGACTTGCCGGAGCCGGACGGACCGACCAGGACCAGGAACTCGCCGTCGGTGACGTCCAACGACAACTCGTCGACCGCGCGGACCGGCGGGTTGCCGGAGAAGATCCGCGAAGCCTTGACGTAGGCGACCTCAGCCATGCCACGCACCTTTCACTACCCGAGCTTTGCCGCAACGCTAGGGATTGCAAGCGCTTACGGGAACGGGTGAATTGGTCTAGTTCCGCATCGGTTCAGCGCCTGGTACTGGTGGAACATGGCCGCTTCCCTGGTGCTCGTCCGTCACGCGACCTCCGTCGCACCCACCCCAGGCGGACCGGACGAGCTGGCCCGGCCGTTGCGCGAGTCGGGGCTGGTCCAGGCGCGTGAGCTGGTGGAAGAGCTGCTGGCGCTGCGTCCGACGGCGGTCCTGTCGAGCCCTTACCCGCGGGCCGTTCAGACCGTGCAGCCGACCGCCGACGCCCTGGGCATGACCGTCGAGACCAGGTGGGACCTGCGGGAGTGGGACTCGGGCATCCCACCGACGCCCGACTACGCGCGACACTACGCGCACAGCTGGGAGCACCCGGACTTCGCTCGACCGGGTGGCGAGAGCCTGACCGCGCTCGGCGACCGGGTGCGGCGGGCGTTGACCGCGGTGGCCGAGGAGCACGACGGTGGCGTGGTGCTCATCGGGACGCACGGCACGTTCGCCGCACGTACCCTGCTGGCAGCCGGTCACGCCGTCGACTGGGCCTTCCTGAAGACCATGCCGATGCCCGCCGTCTACCGGGTCCGGTGGGCCGGCGATCACCCGATCGAGGCGTCCGGACCAGGCCTTTGACCAGCGGTATTGCCGCTGGCGCGGGGTGCGCCGGCTCCCTAACCTCTCCGCCATGAAGGTCATCGATCAACGGGAGTTCGACCAGAACCCCGCTCAAATCATGGAAGCAGTCGAGGCTGGCGAGACCTATCACGTCACCCGCGACGGCACCGAGGTCGCCGAACTGCGCCCCCCGACGTACCGGCAGCCCTTGAACACCGACGAGGTCATCGCCGTGGTCAAGGACCTGCCGCCGGTCGACTACGCGGAGATGCGCGCGGAGGCGGACGAGTTCTGGGGCAACGAGGACCGCCTCGGCGACGACGACCCGTGGGAGCGTCGGCGTGGCTGAACGTCGACCGGCCGGTGTCCTCGACACCAACGTTTACATCGACCTGGCGAAGGTCGACCGGATGGAACTCCCGGAGCGCTTCGAACTGACCACCATCACCTTGGCGGAACTGCAGCAGGGCGTCGCGCTGGCGAAGGAGGCGACAGCCCGCGACGATCGCGGCAAGCGGTTGCGTGCCGCGATCGCGGGTTACTACCCGCTGCCCTTCGACCGACGGGCGTCCGCTCGGTTCGGCAGCCTGGTCGGCCTGACGATCGCAGCCGGCCGCGCCCCCCGGTCGCGCAAGTTCGACCTGATGATCGCCGCCATCGCCTCGTCCAACGACCTGCCGCTCTACACCCGCAACCCGAAGGACTTCGTCGGCCTGGAGGAGTTGGTCGAGGTCATCGAGGTGTGATGGGAGGGCCTCCGCGACGAGGCGGAGGCCCCCGTCGGCATCAGCCCTTCACCGCGCCCGACGACAGGCCCGTCACCAGGAACTTCTGCACCAGGTAGAACACCACGATCGCGGGGATCGCGACCAGGATCGAGGCGGCCGCCAGGTGGCCCCACTCGGTCCGGTTCTGCTGGACGAACACCTGCAGCCCCACGGCCAGCGTCTTCGACTCGTCCGCCGCCGACAGGAACGCCGACGCGAACGCCACCTCGCCCCACGCCGTCAGGAACGCGTAGAACGCCGTCACGGCCAGCCCCGGCCGGGCCAGGGGCAGCACCAGCCGCCAGAACACGCCGAACGGCGACAGGCCGTCCACCCGCCCCGCCTCGTCGATGTCGGTCGGGATGGTGTCGAAGTAGCCCTTCAGCATGTACGTGCAGAACGGCACGGCGGTCGTGCAGTAGACGAGCACCAGGCCGAGCGACGTCCCCTGCAGCCCGAGCGCCAGCAGGATGTTGTACAGCGGCACGATCAGCACCGCGAACGGGAACATCTGCACGACCAGGAACGACAGCATCAGCGACCGCTTGCCCGGGAACCGGAACCGCGACGCCGCGTAGCCCGTCGTCGCCGACAGGAACACCGCCAGCACCGTGGTCATCAGCGCGATCAGCACCGAGTTGCCGAACCACGCGAGGAAGTCGCCCTTCTCCCCCGCCAGGATGCGCCCGTAGTTGTCCAGGCTGGAGTCGTTGACCAGCTTCGGCGTGGTCTCCACGGCCTTGGCGTCCGGCTTGAACGACGTCACCAGCACCCAGAACACCGGGAACACCGCGATGAGCGACGCCACCACCAGCGCGGCGTGCAGCCCGACGCTGGCCAGGGGCGACCGCTGCGAGCGCTTGGGCGCCCGGGCCCGCGGGACCGCCTTCAACGAAGCGGCTTCGACCGTCATCACCACACCTCGCCTTGCTTGCGCAGCGCACGCCGGTACACGCCCGCGAACACGAGCAGCACGGACAGGATCAGCACGCCGTAGGTCGACGCCACCGCGAAGTCGCGGGACGCGCCGGAGAAGAACCGCTCGAACGCGTAGGTCACCAGGATCCGGGTGTTCGGGTTCGGCCCGGTGATCAGGTAGATGATCGCGAACATGTTGAACGTCCAGATGATGCCCAGCAGCACCACCGTGCTGGACACCGACCGCAGGCCGGGCAGCGTCACGTTGCGGAACCGCTGCCACGCCGTCGCCCCGTCCACCTCGGCTGCCTCGTAGAGGTCGCCGGGGATCGACTGGAGCCCGCCCAGCAGCGCCACCATCATGAACGGCACGCCGAGCCACACGTTGACGATGATCACCGCGACCAGCGCCCAGTCGGACTGGCCGAGCCACACCGGCGGGTCGTCCAGGCCGAGGAAGCGCAGGAACTGGTTGATGATCCCGTACTGCGCGTTGAACATGTACTTCCACGCGAACGCGCTGATGAACGCGGGCACGGCCCACGGCAGGATCAGCAGCACCCGGTACGCCGCCCGGCCGCGCACCTCCCGGTTGAGCAGCAGCGCGAGGCCGAGGCCGATCGTGTAGTGGAAGAACACGCAGCCGAACGTCCACACCAGCGTGCGCACCAGCGTCGACCAGAACGCGCCGTAGCTGGCGTCGCCGGACAGGACGTTCAGGTAGTTGTCGAGGCCAACGGAGACGTAGGTCGCCGGCCGGTCGAGGATCGGGTTGGCGATGTTGCCCTCGTTGATGTCGGTGAAGGTGAAGAACACGCCCTGGGCGAGCGGGAACAGCACCAACACCGCGATGACCACCACGACCGGCAGCACCATCGCGTACGCGTACCAGTGCCGGTCCAGGAACCTGCGCACCGAAGTCTCCCTTCGCTGCCCCGCGGCGCCCGGCCCGCGTTCGGGCCGGGCGCCGCGAGGGATGGTCAGCCGACGGTGTACTCGGGCAGGACGGTGTCCTTGTACTTCTTGGCCACCTCGTCCAGCGCCGTCTTGGCGTCCTTCTTGCCCGCCAGCACGTCGGCGTAGGCGATCTTCAGCGGGTCGAACAGCTCGCCGCCCTCGGGGATCCACGCCCGCGGGTGGGCGGCGGTGACGACCGGCTCGAACGAGGACACGACCGCGTTGGCCTTCACGTCGGCGTTCTCGTAGGCCGACTTGCGGGTGGGCAGCAGGCCCAGTTCCTTGGCGATGCGCACCTGCGACTCGGTGCTGCTCATGCAGGCGATGAACTTGACCGAGGAGTCCTTGGCCTTGGTGCCCTGGCGGATCACGTAGTCGTGGCCGCCGACCGGCGCGGAGCCCTTGCCCGCGGTGGCGCCGGGGACGGGCGCGATGCCCAGGTTGGCGGGGTCGGCGAACGCGGCGCCCTTGAGGTAGTCGGCGACCGACCACGGGCCGTTGACCACCATGGCGACCTCGCCCGAGGTGAACGCGGCCTGCATGTTGTTGTAGGAGTTGGTCGGGTCGAGCGCGGTGGACGCGGCCTTGGCGTCCAGCAGGCCCTTCGCGGTCTCCAGCGCCTTCACGTTGTCCGCGGAGTTGACCACGATCTTCTTCGCGTCGGCGTCGACCAGGTCGCCGCCCTCGCCGTAGATGAACGGCAGCGCGTAGTAGGCGTCGTTGTTGACGAAGATGGTCTTCTCGCCGCCCAGCTTGGCCGCGGCGGCCTTGACCTCGTCCCACGTCTTCGGCGGCTCGACACCGGCGTCGGCCAGCAGCTTCTTGTTGTAGAACAGCGCCAGCGAGTCGGTGACCTGGGGGACGCCGTAGGTCTTGCCGTCGTACTTGGTGGAGCCCAGCGGCGTGTCCAGGAAGTCGGACGTGTCCTTGACCAGGTCCGTGCCGGCCAGGTCGGCGACGTAGCCGAGCTTGGCCAGCTGCGACACCCACGCGACCTCGGCGCGGAAGACGTCCGGGCCCTGGCCGCCCTGCGCGGCGGTCTTGTAGTTGTTCAGGGCCGCGTCGAAGGGCACGGTCTCGGTCTTGACCTTGTAGCCGCCCTTGGTCGCGCACTCCTGCGCGATCGCGGCGAACGCCGGGCCCTCGTTCGGGCCGCTGGTGTCCCAGAAGGTGATCTCGCCGGAGTCGCCGGACGCCGATCCGCCGTCGCCACCACCGCACGCGGTGAGGACGAGGGCGGAAACGGCCGCCACTGCGGTCACGAGGGTGGTACGTCGCATCGTTGCTGTCGTCCCTCCTGCGGGCCTCCACCGTGATGAAGGCTCTTGCAAGAACTTGCGAAATTGTTGACGCGGATTTCATCCCGCCGACCAGGGCCGGGTCAAGGGTCTTGACGTAACCAAGCCGTAACGGCCCGGTCCGGCCGACGGAAACCAAGGTGGGCGTTGCAAAAATTTGCCGCTGACGGCAGGCTGCACGTCACCCACAAGTCTGCGAGGAGGCACGGTGTCCGGTCTGTCCGAGATCGCCAGGGCAGCCGGGGTGAGCATCTCCACGGTCAGCCGGGTGCTCAACCGCCGGGCGGGCGTGAACGACGAGACGCGCCAGCGGGTGCTCGCGGTGCTTGCGGAAATGCCTTACACCCCGCGCGGGCTGGGTGCGCTGCAGCGCACCGGCGTGATCGGCCTGCTCGTGCCCGAGCTGTCGAACCCCGTGTTCCCGGCGTTCGCCGAGGCGCTGGAGGTGCGGGCCGCGCGGCTGGGGTACTCGTCGCTGCTGTGCAACACGCGGGCCACCGGCGCGGGTGCGATGGGCGAGGAGGAGTACGTGCGGATGCTCCTCGCGCGCGGCGTCGAGGGCATGGTGTTCGTGTCGCCGGAGATCACGAACGTCGAGGTGCCGCTCGGCCAGGCGCCGCGGCCGTCGTACTACGCGAAGCTGCTGGCCGACGGCGTGCACATGGTGTTCCTCAACGGGGCGACGCCGTCGCTGGACGTGCCGGACGTGACCGTGGACGAGCAGCACGCGGGGTACGCGGCGACCCGGCACCTGGTCGAGCTGGGCCACCGGCGGATCGGGTTCGTGTCGGGGCCGGCGCGGGCGCTGCCGTCGCGGCTCAAGCGGGCCGGGTGGGCGGCGGCGCTGGAGGAGGACGGGCTGCCCGCGACGTCCGACTTCGTGGCGCACGCGCCGTTCGGGCCGGAGGGCGGGGCGGAGGCGGTGGCGACGCTGCTGGACACCGTGCGGCCGACGGCGGTGATCTGCTCGTCCGACCACATGGCGATCGGCGTGCTGCGGGAGGCGCACCGGCGCGGGCTGACCGTGCCGCGGGACCTGTCCGTGGTGGGGTTCGACGACATCCCGCTGGCGTCGTACTGCTCGCCGTCGTTGACCACGCTGGCGCAGCCGATCGAGGAGATGGCGGCGGCGGCCGTCGACGAGCTGGTGCACCGGCTCGACCCCGATCGGCGACGACGTCCGGCGGGCAATTACACGCGTGTTTTCCGACCGCGGTTGGTCGTGCGCGAGTCGTCCGCTGAGCCCCTATTGGTTTAGACCATTGTACCCTGAGGTAACCCACCCCCAGCTGCACTGATGACGATTTAGAGGGACGCCGGTCACCCCCACTTCTGCAAATGGTTCTGAACCGTTACGGTCACTTCATGGCGCGGTCGATGCATGTGCGACGCCCCGCGACGCTCGCCTCACTGGCGGCGGAGCTGGGTGTTTCCCGGACAACGGTGTCCAACGCGTACAACCGTCCCGACCAGCTCTCGCCAGAGCTGCGACGCCGGGTGTTGGAGACAGCGAGACGACTCGGGTACCCGGGGCCCGACCCCGTGGCCCGTTCACTGCGGACGAGGAAGGCCGGTGCGGTGGGCCTGCTGCTCACCGAGAACCTGTCCTACGCGTTCCGCGACCCGGCGGCGATCGGGTTCCTGGAGGGATTGGCGCTCGCGTGCGAGGACGCCGGCACCGGGCTGCTGCTCGTGCCGGCGAACCCCGAGCGCGAGGACGTGGCGGCCGTGCACCGGGCCGGGGTGGACGGTTTCGTGGTGTACTCCGTGCCCGACGACGACCCGCACCTGGCGGCGGTGCTGGAGCGGCCCGTGCCGACGGTCGTGTGCGACCAGCCCGATCTCGGCAACGTCGACCGCGTCGGGATCGACGACCAGGCGGCCATGCACGCGCTGGCGCAGCACCTGATCTCGTTGGGGCACCGGCGGGTCGGCGTGGTGTGCATGCGGCTGGCCCGTGACCGCAACGACGACTTCGTCGTGCCGGAGCGGCAGCAGGCGGCGCACTTCCACGTGCAGCGGGCCCGGTTGGCCGGATTGGCGCAGGCGTTCGCGTCGGTCGGCGTGGACTGGGCGACCGTGCCGGTGGCGGAGCGGTTCGACCACACCATGGCGTCGGGCGCGTCGGCGGCGGCGCAGGTGCTGGAGCGCGACCCGCAGATCACCGCGTTGATCTGCACGTCGGACATACTGGCCCTGGGCGCGATGGCGGAGGTCCAGCGGCGCGGCCTGCGCGTGCCGGTCGACATCACCGTCACCGGTTTCGACGGCATCCGCGAGGCGGAGCAGGCCGGTCTGACCACGGTGCGCCAGCCGGTCCTGGAAAAGGGCCGCGCGGCGGGCAAGCTGCTGCTCGACTCGGCCGAGCGCACGCGCCCCCGAGCCGTCACCCTGTCCACCGAACTGATCCACGGCACCACCGCCGCCCCACCGCGCGGGACGGCGGAGGAACGCTGGTTCGGCCCGTGACCGCACGTCCGGCCTGACACCGCCCTCGAACACCACGCAGGGGTCCCCGCACGGGGACCCCTGCTTCCGTTTGCGACGAGGAACGTCCGTCGGGGACCGGACGTGGGACGTGAGCGCCACTCACCGAATCGGCATGATTCCGAATGGCGACGGAATAGCATTAGTCACCTATCCGAGAAATGCGGAATGGGCCGTTCCGGTCACCACCGTGCATACGAGTAACACCGCGGGCATGTCACCGATAGTACCCGCGAGGTTCCACCGAGCGGAGCTAGGTCGTCGGAGCGAGCGCAAGGACAATGGTGTCGGGCCGGGAGGCAGCATGAGTCGCGATCATCGTGACACGGACGGCGGGGGCGGGCGATGAGCGCCGCGATCGACACGGATGCCGCCGAAGACGTCCTCGACCCGGGCGAGAAGAAGCGCTTGCACGAACGCGGTGCCCTCCGCTTCGCGTTCGTCGTCACCATGGTCCTGTCCTTTTCCTCGGTTGTCGTGACGGCCAGCGGGTCATGGCAGTACGCGGAGTCGCATTGGCACGCCTACCTCGGTTTCTCGTTATTCATGCTCATCTCCTCGACCGCGTGCCACGTCTACATCTTCCAATTCCTGCCCACTCGCAAGCGGTTCAAGTCCGACATCCAGGTCGTGGACGCCGACTACGAGCGGTTCCGGGATGAGAAGAGCGAGTTCAGCAGCTCCCTCTCCGAAGCGCAGCTGCCGATGTTCGTCGACTCGCTGATCAACCCGAAAGCGACCCGGAGCCGCATCATCGAGGAGATCCGGCCGATCCGGCGGGTCCTCCACCAGTCCGTCTCCACGACGGTGAAGTCCACCGCCGTCAAGGACGACGAGGATGAGGGCAATAGGGGCAAGGGCAACGAGGACGTCGACGTCATCTACCCACTGATGACCCCTCCGAAGGGATCGCTGCAGGACCACCTCGTGCTGCGGATCAACGGGGACGACACGGCGGCCACGTTGACCTATCACGAGTACCTCGTCCTCATGGCCAGCATGCTCCGGGCACTGCTCGCGGCGCCCAAGCTCAAGGTGAGCCCGGCCGACCGCGACCGGCTGGACGCCATCACCTCCACGGCGTTCGGCCACATCGCCCGGCGTGGCCGGATCGAATCCGCCCAGGCGAAGGATCTCGCGCAGTGCGTTTCCGACATCGAGCGGATCGCGACGAGACTGAAGGACGACCAGCCCGGACAGGCCGACGACGAAGTGGAGCTGCTCAGGCTGACCGTCGGCCTGATCACGAAGATGGCCGGCAACTACGCCATTGTCGTAGTGCTGCCGCACGACGTGTTCCAAGGCGGCCGGGCCATCGTGACCTACCAGCGGTACATCATCCCGCACCTCGTCCGCGCCCCGGTCAGGCAGCTCGCCCGATACCTCCGCGACCGCGCCCGGATGCTGCTGGGCACCCGACCCATCAGCCTCGAGATCCAGCTGAACAACGCCGCGCTGGCCCGCTCCTACCACCTCAACGTGTTCGCCCCGGACGGCATGCACCTCGGCGAACAGGAGTTGATCAACGGCAACGGCCGGTTCAGCTCTCGCAACGAGGCGCGCAAGCCCTCCGATCCCTACAAGCGCTTCCGCAAGCGCCTCGGCCAGGGTTACCTGCACCTGTACCTCCGGTCCATCCCGGCCGACCTCGCCGACAACCTGCGGGTGCGGATGCGCTTCCACGAGACCCCGCCCGGATCCATGGCCCCGACGATGATGGCGGCACTCGCGAGCTTCGCGTTGATCTACATCGCGGGCGTGGTGATCTCGGCGGCCAACAAGACGTTCGACAGCGACTTCCCGGCGCTCGTCCTCGCGTTCCCCGCGCTGGCCGCGGCCTTCGTGGGCTTCGACAAAGGCGCGGGCCAACTGCTCGGCGGCACCTTGGCCTCACGCGCATCGTCGCTGACCACGATCATCATCTCGCTGCTGGCGAGCGGTCTGTACATGGCGCAGACGGCGGACGAGATGACCAGGAAGTCGACGTTCGAACTGATGCTGATCGACAGCACCTGGTGGCAACTGCTCGCATCTTTGGCATTGCTGAACTTCACAGTTTCTTCATTCGTCTGGGTGACACGGACGTACAGCTACTACTGGCTCGCCTCGCGGGACACGGGCGAAAACACCGGATGGGACGGTCACCGATGAGTTTGACCAGCGACCAGCGCATTGACCCGGACCCGGACTTACCCCATACTCCGTCCATGCCGGGCGACGGGTTACGCGACAGGTCGGGATACGACCTCGGCACGGGCCTGCTCGGCAAACTCCTGCGTCTCCTCGAAAGGCTTTCCGCGCGAGCCGCGCACTCCGATTCGGAATCGAAGTGGTCGGTGTACACAGGTGAAGGACGGGCCACCGCCGCGGGCAACGAGTGGATTCAGAACATCGACGTGGAAAGATTGCTCCGCCGGCCGGTCGCCCGAGCGGCGTTCGCCGCGACCGTAGTGATCAACAACAAACGTGAAGCCACCGGCGAGGCAGGCGAGGCCGCACTGCTGGAGGAGTACCGACGGCAGTTGCGCCGCATCCAGGACGAAGAGCGGGCCAACCGCCCGTCCACCTGACCGTCGTCACCGGATTCAGCCGCGGCCCCGACCTCACGTCACGCGGAAGATCACCGGGTTGCTCGCCTTGCCCGCCACCACCGCGGTGAGCAGGTAGTCGCCCGCGCCCAGCCTGGAGTGCTTGCGGCACCCCGGCTCCGACGTGCCGCCCGTCCACCGCAGGCTGTAGCTGAACCGCTCCCCCGGCTGCATCACGCGCACCTCGGACCCCCGGGTGGCGAAGCAGTCGTTGCTCGACCACAGCCGCGTCGCGCCGTCCACGCTCGTCACGACCAGCTCGCGCACCTGCCGCCCGATCTCCTTCGCGCACGGCAGCGGGCCGGTGTTGGAGATGACGATCGTGAACCCCACGGGCTGCCCGGCGGGAGCGGAGGGCTGGTCCACCTCGGCCACCACGGCCACCTGCGCGTCGTCGCACGGCGGTGGCGGACCCGGCGGCAGGGTGGGAGGAGGGGACGCGGGCGGCGGAGGGGGTGTCGTCGAGGACGACGAGGCGACCACGGGCGTCGCGGGCGGCTCCGGCGGGCGGGACGACGGCTGGGCGGCCACCGGCGCCGGGTCACCGCGCCCGACCAGCACGCCGACCAGCCAGACCACGAGCACCAGCGCGACCACCGACCCGGCGACCGCCAGCGCGCGGCGCCGCCAGTACACCGACCGCGGGTGCGGGCCTGTGTGCTCGGTCACGCCGTCGAAGGTAGCCGGGTCACCTGGAATTGCCCGGGAGGCATCGGTCCTCCGATGAGGTGAACGTGAGGTTCGCCCCGATCCACTTGCCCGCCATGCGGGAGCCGGGTTCCAATCCGAGGGAACACGGGAGGTGTGCGATGACCGCGATCGACGAGCTGCTGCGCCGCAACGCCGAATTGGGCAACATCGTTCCCGGCGACCGTTCCTCGCCGCGACCTTCGATGAACGTGGCCATCCTGACCTGCATGGACTCCCGCATCCGGGTGTTCGAGATCTTCGGCCTCCAGCAGGGTGAGGCGCACGTGCTGCGCAACGCCGGCGGTGTGGTGACCGACGACATGATCCGCTCGCTGGCGCTGAGCCAGCGCAAGCTCGGCACCCGCGAGGTGCTGCTGGTGCACCACACGAACTGCGGCCTGCAACTGGTCACCGAGGACGAGTTCAAGGACGAGCTGGAGCAGGACTCCGGCCTGCGCCCCACGTGGTCGGTGGAGGCGTTCCGCGAGGTGAAGGACAGCGTGCGCGGCTCGATGAACCGGGTCCGGCACAGCGCCTTCCTCCCGCACCGCGACCAGGTGCGCGGCTTCGTCTACGACGTGCACACCGGAGAGCTGACCGAAGTCGTGTGACCGGGCGGCGAACCGGTCGTGGAAGACTGTGCGTCGCTATGAGCCTGGACGCCGAGCTCCTCCTCGACTGGTTCGCCGACACCGCCCGCGACCTGCCCTGGCGACGGCCGGAGTGCACGGCGTGGGGCGTGCTGGTCAGCGAGATCATGTTGCAGCAGACCCCCGTCGCGCGGGTCGAACCGATCTGGCACGAGTGGCTGGCCCGCTGGCCGACGCCGTCGGCGATGGCCGCGGCGACCCAGGGCGAGGTGCTGCGGGCCTGGGGCAAGCTCGGCTACCCGCGCCGCGCCCTCCGGCTGCACGCCGCCGCGCAGGCCATCGCCGAGCTGCACGACGACGTGGTCCCGAGCGACGTGGACACCCTCCTGGCCCTGCCGGGCATCGGCGCGTACACGGCACGGGCCGTCGCGGCGTTCGCCTACGGGCAGCGGTGCCCGGTGGTCGACACGAACGTCCGCCGCGTCGTGGCACGGGCCGTGCACGGCGCGGGCGACGCCGGTCCGCCGTCCACCACCAAGGACATGAAGGACGTCGAAGCCCTCCTCCCCGAAGAAAAGGCGCGCGCCGCGGTCTACTCCGCCGCCCTGATGGAGCTGGGGGCGCTCGTCTGCACGGCCCGCGCGCCCAAGTGCGCCGACTGCCCCGTGTTCGCCGCGTGCGCGTGGCAGCTCAACGGCCGTCCCGCGTACGACGGCCCGGCGAAGGTCGTGCAGAAGTTCGCGGGCACCGACCGGCAGGTGCGCGGCCTGCTGCTGGACGTGCTGCGCGGCACCAGCGAACCCGTGGCGAAGACCCGGCTCGACGTGGTCTGGTCGGACGCGGGCCAGCGGGACCGGTGCCTGCACTCGCTGCTCGTCGACGGCCTGGTCGAGCAGACCGACGAGGGCCTGTTCGCGCTGCCCGGGGAGCACTGACCGTGCACGTGCTCGTGGTGTTCTTCGACGCCGAGGCCGACCAGGCCGTGCGGTCCCTGTGGCGGCGGATCGGCGCGAGGTCGCAGCTGCCGCCGCACCTGACGTACGCGGCGGCGGGCACGATCGGGCCGAAGGTGCGCGCCGAGCTGCGCGAGGACCTGTCCCGGCTGTGGCTGCCCGACGTCTGGCTGCACACCCTCAGCGCCACGGAGAACACGCTGCAGCTCGGCGCGGTCGTCGACGCCGAGCTGCTGGCCGTGCACTCGGCCGTGCACGACGTCCTCGCGGGCCGCGTGAAGCACCCGAACAGCCGGCACCTGCCGGGCAGCTGGGTGCCGCACTGCACGCTGGTCGACGGCGAGGACGCCGAGGTGAAGGCCGCGTTCGCCGAGCTGCACCCGATCACGCCGATCCGCGCCAAGACCCGCGAGATGGCGATCGTGGACACTCAGACGGGGTCGATCGACCCGCTCAGGAACGCCTCCACCGCGCCCCGGTAGACCTCCGGCGCCTCGTCGTGCACGACGTGCCCGGACTCCGGCACCACCAGGTGCGTCCCCCCGGTCCGCCGCGCCACCTCGGCCATCTGCCCGGCCCGCAGCCCGCCGCGACCCGCCTCGACCACGAGCGTCGGGCACCGGATCGCGTCCACGTGATCCCAGTACGCCCGCTCGCCCCACTCGGAGGCGATCTCGTACAGGTCGGGCAGTTGCGCGATGAGGTGCCAGCCGTCCTCGCGCTCCTCGAACATCTCCTCCACCCGCGGCACGTCCACGACCGTCCGGACGTGCGCCAGGGACTCGAACGCGGGCGGCCACGAGTCGAAGTACCACTTCCACTCGTCGACCGTGCGGCCGCGGTTGTCCGGCACCACGTCCTCGGCCACGACCGCGCGCACCAGGTCGGGCCGGGTCGCGGCGAGCGCCCACGCGTGCAGCCCGCCCATCGAGTGCCCGATCACCACGGCGGGCGCGAGGTCGTGCCGCTCGATCACCTCGGCGGCGTCGGCGACGAAGTCCTCCGTCCGGTACGGCCCCCGCACCGGGTTGCGGCCGTGCCCCCGCGCGTCCGGGGCGACCACGCGCCCGTACGGCTTGAGCCACTGCGCGACCGTCCACCACGTGCTCGCCCGGCTCATCAGGCCGTGGAGCAGCAGGATGCCCTGCCCCGATCCCCCGAACTCCGCAACGCTCATGCGTGCATCATGTCGGCATGGCCATCAGTCCCAAGGCGCGCCCGTACCTGATCGTCGTCATCGTGGTGCTGGTGGTGGCCGGGATCGTGGTGGCCAGGCTGCCGAGGGACCAGCCGGGCGCGACGCCGACGCCCGCGACCACCCCCTCCGTGGTGAACGCCGAGGGCGGCGACGGCGCGGGCGACGCGTACTACCCGCAGGACGGCAACACCGGCTACGACGTCAGCGCGTACGACGTGTCGGTCACCTACGACCCGGCGACGAAGCGGCTGGACGGGGTCGCGAGGATCACCGCCAGGGCGACCGCCGACCTGTCCCGGTTCAACCTCGACCTGTACGCGCTGGAGGTCTCCGGCGTCGACGTGCGCGATCAGGCGGCCGACTACCGGCAGGAGGGCGACCACGAGCTGGTCGTCACGCCCGGAGCGCCCTTGGCCGACGGCGAGGAGTTCACCACCACCGTCCGGTACGGCGGCGTGCCGACCCTGTTCGAGGACCGCGCGCTGGGCCGCAGCGGCTGGCAGGTCTCCGCGTCCGGCGGCGCGTTCGCGGCGGGCGAGCCGCACTCGGCGACCACCTGGTTCCCCGCCAACGACACCCCGCGCGACAAGGCGTCGTTCGCGCTGACCGCCCGCGTGCCGGAGGGCTGGTCGGTGATCTCCAACGGCGTCGAGGGCGGCTCCACCACCGCCGACGGCTGGACGTCGTTCCGCTGGGTCGCCGAGCAGCCGATGGCCACCTACCTGACCACGATCGCGATCGACCGGTGGACCGTCGAGCGGTCCACGCTGCCCGACGGCACGCCCGTGGTGGACGCCTACGCGCCGGGCGCGGAGGGCGGCAGGCAGCACCAGGAGCGGCTGCCGGAGGTGCTCGCGCTCCTGTCGGAGAAGTTCGGGCCCTACCCGTTCTCCTCGGCGGGCGGGATCTTCCTGGCCGACGACATCGGCTTCTCGCTGGAGACCCAGACCCGGCCCATCTACGCGGGCTGGGCCGACCTCGACACCGTGGTGCACGAGCAGGCGCACCAGTGGTTCGGCGACTCGGTGAGCCTGGAGAACTGGGCCGACATCTGCCTGAACGAGTGCTTCGCCTCCTACGCCCAGTGGCTGTGGGCGGAGGCCAAGCAGGGCGTCGACCTGGACGACCGCTACCTCGCCGAGGTCGAGCGGGTCGCCGACCGCGAGACGTACTGGGGCCGCAAGCTCTACGACATGGGCCGCGGCAACGAGTTCCGCGGCGTCTACGACAAGGGGCAGCTCGCCCTGCACGCGTTGCGCCGCCAGATCGGCGACCCCGCCTTCGACCGCGTGGTCAAGGACTGGACGGCCGCGAACCGGGGCGGCAACGCGTCGTGGCCGGAGTTCGAGGCGCACGCGGAGCAGGTGTCGGGGCAGGACCTGGACGCGTTCTTCACCGCGTGGTTCCGCGGCGACGAGGCGCCCGCCGACGAGTTCCTGTACCCGGGTCCGCTGCGCCGGTGACTCGCCGGACCGGCCGGTGAAACTGGCTACAGTGGTTACATGGCCACCTGGACGAGGACGCTGACCCGCCCGGACGGGCAGAGCTTCCGCTTCGACCCCGGCAGCTTCGCGATGGAACTCCTGGTCAGCGGCGGTCCGGGCGAACTGCGCGTGTTCGAGGCGCTGCACCGGCCGGACGACCTGGCGGCGTGGCTGGTCGACTCGCGCCTGGCCGCGACCGCGCCGTTCACCGCGGCCGACGTGCGCGTCATCGAAGCCGAGCTGGTCGCGGTGAAGCGGCTGCGTGACGCGTTCTGGGGAGTGGCGCGGGCGTTGGCCGAGGGCGCCGACCTGCCGGCGGAGGGCCTGGAGGTGCTGAACGCGGCCACCGCCGAGACGCCCCGGCCGGTCGTCGACCCCCGCACGCGGGCGCTCACCTGGGCCCGGCCGATCACCGGCACGCAGGTGCTCGGCGCGGCGGCCCGTGACGCGGTCGAGCTCGTCGCGCACGGCGGCGTGCGGGCGTGCTCGGCGGCCGACTGCGGCCTGCTGTTCGTGGACGCGTCCCGGGCGGGCAACCGCCGCTGGTGCTCGATGGAGCGGTGCGGCAACAGGCACAAGGTCCGCGCGCACCGCGCCCGCCACGAGACGGAACCGGCCGCGGCGCAGTAACGTCGGGGCATGGCTGTTGTGAAGATCAATGCGATCCACGTGCCCGACGGCTCGGGCCCGGAGCTGGAGAAGCGGTTCGCCGCGCGGCTGGGCGCGGTGGACTCCGAGCCCGGTTTCCTCGGCTTCCAGCTCCTGCGGCCGGTCAAGGGCGACGAGCGGTACTTCGTGGTCACGCAGTGGGAGACCGAAGAGGACTTCCAGAACTGGATGGGCGGCCGGGCCAAGGAGGCGCACTCGGGCGAGCGCGCCAAGCCGGTCGGCACCGGGTCCGACCTGCTGGAGTTCGAGGTCGTGCTCAGCTCCCAAGCGAAGAAGTGACTCCCCCGGAAGTGGCATCCCGGCGGTGAACGAGGCGCTCGACCGCGCGGCGGAGCTGATCTCCTCCGCCGACGCGGTGCTGGTGTGCGCGGGCGCGGGGATGGGCGTCGACTCCGGCCTGCCCGACTTCCGCGGCGCGGCCGGCTTCTGGCAGGCGTACCCGCCCTACGAGCGGCTGGGGCTGCGGTTCGAGGAACTGGCCGACCCGGTGCACTTCGTGGAGGACCCGACGCTCGCCTGGGGCTTCTACGGGCACCGGCTCGACCTGTACCGGCGCACGATGCCGCACGACGGGTTCCGCGTGCTGCGCGAGTGGGGCGCGCGGGTGTTCACGTCGAACGTGGACGGCCAGTTCCAGCGGGCCGGGTTCGCCGACGTGGCCGAGGTGCACGGGTCGATCCACCACCTGCAGTGCGTGGAGCCGTGCACGGACGACGTGTGGCCCGCCGACGACGTCGTGGTGGACGTGGACCCCGAGTCGATGCGCGCGACCGGGCCGCTGCCGTCGTGCCGCAACTGCGGCGGGCTGGCGAGGCCGAACATCCTCATGTTCGGCGACTGGTCGTGGCTCGGCGGGCCGTCGCAGAAGGCGTTGGACGGGCTCGCCCAGTGGCGGCGCGCGCACCGGAACCTCGCCGTGCTGGAGCTGGGCGCGGGTGTCGCGGTGCCGACCGTGCGGCGTCAGGCGGAGCTGGCCAGTGCCGCGTCGGGCGCGTTGATCAGGATCAACCCGCGCGAGCCGGAGGTGCGGCACGGGCGTGGTGTGTCGTTGCCGATGGGCGCGCTGGCGGCGATCACCGAGTTGGCACGACGAATCGGGTGAGGACGGCCCGGTGGTCCGAGCCGGGGATGTCGACCACGGTGAACTCCTCCACCGGGCACCGCTCGTCGACCAGCACGTGGTCGATGGCCACCGGCGGCGGCCACAGCGCGCCGGCCGGCCAGGTCGGGTTCATGCCCGCGCCGACCTGGTCGGCGGCGTCCGCGTAACCGGTGTTGAGCAGCCGGCGCAGGCCCACGTGGTCCAGGGTGGCGTTGAAGTCGCCCGCGAGCACGCGCACCGGCCCGTCCAGCTCCCGTTCCGGCAGGCCCGCCATGTCGCGCTGCCAGCTCTCCGGCCCGGCGTCGACCACCGGCGGCAGCGGGTGCACGGACAGCACCTCGATGTCCTCGCCGGGCACGTCGACCAGCGCGCCCGCCTGGCGCAACGTGCTGGGCGGCGTGAGCGTGCGGGGGAACACCGGGTAGCGCGACGCGATGCCGGACCCGGAGCCGCCCGGCTCGTCCAGGAAGTGCCGGTAGGGCAGCACCTCGTCCAGGCCCGCGCGCTCGAAGTCGCGCACCATCTCCGGGGTCAGCTCCTGCAGCGTGAGCACGTCGACGTCGTGCGCCCGCACCGCCGCCACGACCGCCTCCGCGTCGGCCATGCCGACCAGCAGGTTCGCCGCCATCACGGTGACCTCCTGGCCGACGCCGACCGGCCGTGAGTCGGGGAACGCCCGCGGCGCGACCGCCGCCACCAGCACCACCGCGACCAGCAACGTCACCGTGCCGACCGCCCAGCGCCGCAGCAGCAGCGCCAGCGCGCCCAGGACCACGCCTGCGGCGGTGAAGTAGGGCGTCAGGGCGGTCGTCGCGACCATGTACCGCGTGCCGTCGATGCCGAGCAGCCGGGTGAGCGCCGCGAGCAGGAAGGCGATGGCCGCCACCACCAGCAAGAACGTCGTCCCCTTGCGCCTGGTGCGGCGTTCCTCGATGTCGACCACGCGATCTAGTCTGCCTGAGTGGAAGTTTTGCTGACGGGGTTCGAGCCGTTCGGCGGGGAGGTCACCAACCCGTCGTGGGACGCGGTCGACGCCGTGCGACCGGACGGTTACCGTCTGACGAAGTTGCGCCTGCCGTGCGTGTTCGACGAGTCGATCGCCGTGCTGCGGGACGCGCTCGCCGCGCATCGCCCCGACCTCGTCGTGTGCGTCGGCCAGGCGGGTGGGCGGGTCGGGATCACGCCGGAGCGCGTCGCGGTGAACCTGGACGACGCCCGGATCCCGGACAACGCGGGTGCACAGCCCATCGACGAGCCCGTGGTGCGAGGAGGGCCGGCGGCGTACTTCACCGGGCTGCCGGTGAAGGCGTGCGTGGCGGCGGTGGCGGCCGAGGGCATCCCGGCGTCGGTGTCGCACTCGGCCGGCACGTTCGTGTGCAACCACGTGTTCTACGGCCTCATGCACCTGATCGCGACCGAGCACCCGCACGTGCGCGGCGGGTTCGTGCACGTGCCGTTCTCGCCGGAGCAGGCCGAGGCGGGCGGCCACCCCAGCCTGCCTGTCGCCACCACGGCGCGGGCGCTGAAGCTGATCGTCCGCACGTCGCTGGCCGCGTCCACCGACCTGCACGTCACCGCCGGCACCCTGCACTGACCCGCCGCAGCCCTGCACCAACCCCGCACCGATCTGCACCTGAGATCTGCAAACCTGCATTAACGGCCGCAGACCGGCACCGAACCCCTGCACCAACCCGCATTGACCTGGCACTGACCTGCACCAACAACTGCAAAGTTGCATCGACGGCCGTGGATCTGCACGCACCCCGGCTGACCTGCACTGACGGCCGGGGATTTGCATCGAGCGGCGGACCTACGCGGATCGTGGCACCGATCTCTGCGCCGATCCCTGCCCCGTCCCACGGCCCCCGACGGACCCCACCGAACCCTTCCGCCAGCCGTCCGCCGGCCGTCCACCGGCCGTCCGGAAAGCGAAACGCCCCCCGGGCGAACCCGGGGGGCGTTTCGGTCGATCGTCACATCAGGCGGACTCGGAGTCCGAGTCGCCGCCCGAGTCGCCACCGGAGGCGGCCAGGTCGACCGGCGGGGCGTCCGGCACCTGCAGCGGCTTGGTCTCGCCGCGGAAGGTGAAGTGCGCCTTGTCGTCGGCCTCGGACTCGCCGTCCCAGCCCTCGACGTCGGTGATGATGATCTGGCCGGCCTGGATCTCTCCGAACAGGATCTTCTCCGACAGCTGGTCCTCGATCTCGCGCTGGATCGTGCGGCGCAGCGGCCGGGCGCCCAGCACGGGGTCGAACCCGCGCTTGGCCAGCAGCCTCTTCGCGCGATCCGTGAGCTCGATCGCCATGTCCTTGTTCTTCAACTGCTGCTCGACGCGGGCGATCATCAGGTCCACCATCTTGATGATCTCGTCCTGCGTGAGCTGGTGGAAGACGATGATGTCGTCGATGCGGTTGAGGAACTCGGGCCGGAAGTGCTTCTTCAGCTCGTCGTTGACCTTGTTCTTCATGCGCTCGTAGTTGGACGCGGTGTCCTGACCCGAGGTGAAGCCCAAGCCGACGGCCTTGCTGATGTCCGACGTGCCCAGGTTGGACGTGAAGATGATGACGGTGTTCTTGAAGTCCACCGTCCGGCCCTGACCGTCGGTCAGGCGGCCGTCCTCCAACACCTGGAGCAGCGTGTTGTAGACCTCCTGGTGAGCCTTCTCGATCTCGTCGAACAGCACCACGGAGAACGGCTTGCGGCGCACCTTCTCGGTGAGCTGGCCGCCCTCTTCGTAGCCGACGTAGCCGGGAGGGGCACCGAACAGGCGCGACGCCGTGTAGCGGTCGTGGAACTCGCCCATGTCGATCTGGATGAGGGCGTCGTCCTCGCCGAACAGGAAGTTCGCCAGCGCCTTCGACAGCTCGGTCTTACCCACACCGGACGGGCCGGCGAAGATGAACGAGCCCGACGGGCGCTTCGGGTCCTTCAGACCCGCCCGCGTGCGGCGGATCGCCTGGCTGACCGCCTTGACGGCGTCGACCTGGCCGATGATCCGCTTGTGCAGCTCGTCCTCCATGCGGAGCAGACGCGTGGTCTCCTCCTCGGTGAGCTTGAACACGGGGATGCCGGTCCAGTTCGCCAGCACCTCGGCGATCTGCTCGTCGTCCACCTCGGCGACGACGTCGAGGTCGCCGTCCTTCCACTGCTTCTCCCGCTCGGCCTTCTGGCCCAGCAGCGTCTTCTCCTGGTCGCGGAGCTTCGCGGCGCGCTCGAAGTCCTGCGCGTCGATCGCGGACTCCTTGTCCCGGCGCACGTCGGCGATCTTCTCGTCGAACTCGCGCAGGTCCGGCGGCGCGGTCATCCGGCGGATGCGCATCCGCGCGCCCGCCTCGTCGATGAGGTCGATCGCCTTGTCCGGCAGGAACCGGTCGTTGATGTACCGGTCGGCCAGCGTGGCGGCGGCGACCAGCGCGGAGTCGGTGATCGAGACGCGGTGGTGCGCCTCGTACCGGTCCCGCAGACCCTTGAGGATCTCGATCGTGTGCTCCAGCGACGGCTCGCCGACCTGGATCGGCTGGAACCGGCGCTCGAGGGCGGGGTCCTTCTCGACGTACTTGCGGTACTCGTCGAGGGTGGTCGCGCCGATGGTCTGGAGCTCGCCGCGGGCCAGCATGGGCTTGAGGATCGACGCGGCGTCGATCGCGCCCTCGGCGGCGCCGGCGCCCACCAGGGTGTGGATCTCGTCGATGAACAGGATGATGTCGCCGCGCGTGCGGATCTCCTTGAGCACCTTCTTCAGGCGCTCTTCGAAGTCACCGCGGTAGCGCGAGCCCGCGACCAGCGAACCCAGGTCCAGCGTGTAGAGCTGCTTGTCCTTGAGCGTCTCGGGCACCTCGCCCTTGACCACCATCTGGGCCAGGCCCTCGACGACGGCGGTCTTGCCCACGCCGGGCTCGCCGATCAGGACCGGGTTGTTCTTGGTGCGGCGGGACAGCACCTGCATGACCCGCTCGATCTCCTTGGTGCGCCCGATCACCGGGTCGAGCTTGCCCTCCCGCGCGCTGGCGGTCAGGTTGCGCCCGAACTGGTCGAGGACCAGGGACGAGGACGGGGTGCCCTCACCGCGGCCGCCGGACTCGGCCGGCTCCTTGCCGCCGGAGTAGCCGGACAGGAGCTGGAGGACCTGCTGGCGCACCCGGTTGAGGTCCGCGCCGAGCTTGACCAGCACCTGCGCGGCGACGCCCTCGCCCTCGCGGATCAGGCCGAGCAGGATGTGCTCCGTGCCGATGTAGTTGTGTCCGAGCTGCAGCGCTTCGCGCAGTGACAGCTCGAGCACCTTCTTGGCGCGCGGGGTGAAGGGGATGTGGCCGGATGGGGCCTGCTGACCCTGGCCGATGATCTCTTCGACCTGCTGGCGGACGCCCTCCAGCGCGATCCCCAACGACTCCAGCGCCTTGGCGGCGACACCTTCACCCTCGTGGATCAACCCCAGGAGGATGTGCTCGGTGCCGATGTAGTTGTGGTTGAGCATCCGGGCCTCTTCTTGGGCCAGGACAACCACCCGCCTCGCGCGGTCGGTGAACCTTTCGAACATTCGCACTCCCTGACTGCTGCGCCGGCGGTCCTCGGGCTCACCCCTGGCCGACCGTCTGGCTGACCGTTGGAGAGCGCGGCACCGTGGGACCACTGTAGTCGTCAGCCCCGACACTCTCAGTTCCCGATCGCAGGCAGCCGTCTTCGGGGATCTCTGACATCGGTATCAACGCGTGATCTGCCAGCGAGATTCCACGGAACGGGCGTTGTCCGCTGAGCGCGAACATTCAGCCGTTCGGCGACATCCGGGGTGACCGGGGTCACCGAGGCGGTGCAAGTTAGGCGAACCTCGGTAAGGTTAGGCAAGCCTCAACCCACGCGACCGTCTCGAACCGACGAGGACCTTCTGGACATGACCGTACCGGCGCGGACCACGGTGTGCGACGTGACGACCCCCGTCGCGCGGTCGCTCGGGCAGGTCTCGCTGTACGAGGGCTTCGAGGCGCGGTTCGGGCTGCCGGCCGAGCGTGGCGACTGGGTCCTGTGCTCGGAGTTCACCGGCGAGCCGGAGCGGTTCGACGCGTGGCGCAAGGCGCTGGCGGAGTGGCTGCGGGAGCAGCACGGCGAGGCGCCCGAGCGCACTACCGCCGGGTACGTCATGAGCTGGTACCTCAACGTCGTCGGCGTGCTGGGCGGGCTGCTGTTCCACACCGCGCGGCGGGTGCCGTCGCTGCGGCCGGCCGACGTGGCGATCAAGGTGGCGGCCGGTGGTCGGCCGCACGTGGTCGGGGTGGCGTTGCTGAACGACGAGTTCGCGTGCCTGCCGGACGACCCGGAGGCCGACCACCCGGCGGCGACCGTGGTGGCCGACGAGACGGCGCTGGCGGCGTTGCTGAGGGCCCGGTTCGCGGCGCACAGCGCGCAGTTCGTGGGCGCCTTCGGGCCGACCGTGCGGCTGGGGCGGCGGATGCTGTGGGCGGCGGCCACGGACGCCCTGGACAGCGCGGCGTGGACGGCGGGCCAGCTGTGCGGCGACGAGACGGCCGGCGTGATGGACTCGGCGCTGCTGCTGCCGGCCAAGCTCGACCCGTTCACCTCGGCGTCCACCCTGAAGGCCACGGACACGGGCTGGACCCGCCGCCGCGAGAGCTGCTGCTTCCACTTCGTGCTGCCCGACGCCACCGCCTGCGCCACCTGCCCCCGCACCTGCTGACCCCGCGCGTGCCCTACGCCCGGAACGCGCGTGCGGACACGCGGGTCAGTGGTGGTGGCCGATGGGGATGACCAGTGGGGTGTGGGAGACGGGATCGGGGATGACGCGGGCGGACAGGCCGAAGACGTCCAGCAGGTTCGGCTCGGTCAGCACGTCGGACGGCGTGCCGGCCACCACGATCCGGCCGTCCTTCATCGCGACCAGGCGGTCCGCGTAACGGGCGGCCAGGTTCAGGTCGTGCAGGACCATCACCACGGTCCGGCCGAAGTCCCGGTGCAGCCGGCGCACGAGGTCCAGCACGTCGATCTGGTGCGCCAGGTCCAGGTAGGTCGTCGGCTCGTCGAGCAGCAGCAGGTCCGTGCCCTGCGCCAGCGCCATCGAGATCCACGCCCGCTGCCGCTGCCCGCCGGACAGCTCGTCCACGGTCCGGTCGGCCAGCGCGGCCATGGCGGTCATCTCCAGGGCCGAGGCCACCGCCGCCTCGTCCTCCGGCGACCACTGCCGGTACCACGCCTGGTGCGGGTGCCGCCCGCGCGCGACCAGCTCGGCCACGGTCAGCCCCTCGGGCGCCTGCGGCGACTGCGGCAGCATCGCCAGCACCTTCGCCACCTCGCGGGTCGGCGTCCGGTCGATCCGCTTGCCGTCCAGCACCACCGCGCCCGAACGCGCGGGCAGCAGCCGCCCCAGGGCGCGCAGCAACGTCGACTTGCCGCACCCGTTGGGCCCGATCACCGCCGTCACCGAACCGGACAGCACGTCCAGGTCCAGCCCGGACACCACCAGCCGCTCCCCGTACCCCACGGACAGCGACTGCGCCTGCAGCCGAACAGCGGTCATACCCGTGCCTCCCGGCGACTGCGGACGAGCAGGTACATCAGATAGGGGGCGCCGAGCACCACCGTCACCACGCCGACCGGCAGCTCGAACCCGCCGAACGCGAGCCGCGCGACCAGGTCCGACACCACCACCAGCAGCCCGCCGACCACGGCCGACCCCAGCAGCGGCGGCGTGGCGGTCCCGGCCACCCGCAGCGCGATCTGCGGCGACGCCAGCGCCACGAACGCCACCGGACCGGCCGACGCCGTGGCCACGGCCGCCAGCACGACCGCGATCAGCAGCATCACGCTGCGCGCGCCGTTGAGCCGCACGCCGAGCCCGCGCACGGTGTCGTCGTCGAACTGCAGCGCGCCCAGCAGCCGGGAGCCGACCAGGGCCGCCGGGACCAGCACCGCCAGCGCCAGCCCGACCGGCACGACGTGCTCCCACCCGCGCCCGTTCAGGCTCCCGGTGATCCACACCATCACCCGCGCCGCGTCGGTCACGTCGCCGACGGTCAGCAGGTAGTGGGTGAAGTTGCCGGTCACGGCCGACACGCCGATGCCGACCAGCACCAGCCGGAACCCCTCGATCCCCCGCCGCCAGGCCAGCCCGTAGACCAGCAGCCCGGCCAGCAGACCGCCGCCCAGCGCCGCCAGCGGCACGCCGACCGTCGCCGTGGTCCCGCCGACCGCGCCCATCGACCCGGCGAACGTGATCACGGTGACCGCACCGGCCCCCGCGCCCCACGTCACGCCGAGGATGTCCGGGCTCGCCAGCGGGTTGCGCGCGATCGACTGGAACACCGCGCCCGCCACCCCCAGGGCCGCGCCGACGAACACCGCGGTCAACGCCCGCGGCAGCCGCAGGTCGAGCACGATGAACCGCTGCCCCCGCTGCCCGCCGCCCAGCAGCACGTCGAACACCTGCCCCAGCGGGATCGGGAAGTCGCCGCGGGCAACGCTCACCGCACCCGCGAGCACCACCAGCGCCAGCCCGACGACCACCACGGCGAACGGCCGCCACCGCAGCGGCCCCGACACGGGTCCGACCCGGAAACCCGGGGGCGCCTTGGCCACCACACCGCTCACAGCTTCACCAGCTTCCGCCGCCGCACGAGGGCGATGAAGAACGGCGCGCCGACCAGCGCCATCACCACGCCGACCTCCAGCTCGCCCGGCCTCGTCACGACCCGTCCCACGACGTCCGCGACCAGCAGCACGATCGCGCCGATCACCGCCGAGAACGGCAGCAGCCACCGGTAGTCCGGCCCGGTCAGCGCCCGCGCCGCGTGCGGCACGACGAGCCCGAGGAACCCGATCGGCCCGCACACCGCCACCGCGCCGCCCACCAGCAACGTCGTCGCGACCACGCCGACGACCCGGGTCGCCGCCACCCGCTGCCCCAGCGACCGGGCCACGTCGTCACCCAGCGCCAGCGCGTTGAGCCCCGGCGCGTTGGCCGCCGCCAGCACGAGCCCGAGCACCAGGAACGGCAGCACCTGACCCAGCACGACGAGGTCGCGCCCGGCGATGCCCCCGACCTGCCAGAACCGGAACGCGTCCAGGCTCTGCCGGTCCAGCAGCACGATCGCGGACACCAGGCCGTGCATGAGCGCGCTCACCGCCGCGCCCGCCAGCGCCAACGTGACCGGCGTCGGCCCGCTGCGCCCCGACCCCAGCAGGAACACCACGACGCTGGCCACGAGCGCGCCGCCGAACGCGAACCACACGTACCCGTGGAGGCTGGTCACCCCCAGCGTGAAGATCGACAGCACCACCGCGAACGCCGCGCCCTGCGTGACGCCGAGGATGCCCGGGTCGGCCAGCGGGTTGCGGGTGTGGCCCTGCATCAGCGCGCCGCCGACGCCCAGCGCGACCCCGACCGCGATGCCGAGCAGCGTGCGCGGCACCCTCAGCTCACGGACGACGAGGTCGTTCTCCAGCCCCGTCGGCGCGGTCAACGCGTGCCAGACGTCGGCGATCGGGATGTCCTTCGCGCCGATGGCGACGCTGGCGAGCGCGACCAGGGCCAGGAGACCGACGAGCAGGGCCAGGCGGGTGGGGCGGAGGGCCACGGCGCTTGCTCCTCCCCCGGCGACCCGACCTTCGGTGAGGTAAGCCTAACCGAACACGGTCCGATCACCGCCGAGCACGCTCCGTGCCGCCGAACGGTCGAGTCGTGATCACCTGAGTGCGGTGGCCCGAACCGCACAATCGATCTTCACAACTCCGCTCACGAGTCCCGAAAAACAACCAGGGGCGCCGGAGGAATCCGGCGCCCCTTCGTCGATTGACGTAATTGCGGTGGCCTGCGCCACCCGCACAACTCGCGTCAGCCCTGCTGGTGGTAAGCCTCCAGCACCTCGGCCGGGATGCGCCCGCGATCGGAGACCTTCATCCCCTGCTTGCGCGCCCACTCCCGAATGGCCTGGTTCTGCTCGCGATCCGCCGAAGCCGGACGAGCCGCCTTCACACCGGCCGGACGACCCGGGCCGCGCTTGCGGCCGCCCGCCTTGCGGGCACTGGCGACGAAGTCGGCGAGAGCGTCGCGGAGCCTGCCCGCATTGCTCGCGGAAAGGTCGATCTCGTAGGACACGCCGTCCAATCCGAAGCCGACCGTCTCCTCCGCCTTCCCACCGTCCAGGTCATCGACCAGGGTCACGGTGACCTTCTGCGCCATGCGTATCCTCCTGGACTCGAATGCGCGGTGTTCCCCGACCGCGACCTAAAGCATTGGCGAGTGCAGGTTAGCGCACAACTGGAGGAATGCGCCGCCTGGAGTCCGAGAAGTTACTCATTCCGGGCGCACGAGGGGGAACAGGATCGTCTCCCGGATACCGAGACCGGTGAGCGCCATCAGCAGCCGGTCGATGCCCATTCCCACACCGCCGCTCGGTGGCATTCCGTACTCCAGTGATCGCAGAAAGTCTTCGTCGACCGGCATCGCCTCGGCGTCACCGGTGGCCCCCAGGCGGGCCTGGGCTTCCAACCGCTCGCGCTCGACCACCGGGTCCACCAGTTCCGAGTATCCCGTGGCCAACTCGAAACCGCGCACGTACAGGTCCCACTTTTCGGCCACACCCGGCCGGGTGCGGTGCTGACGGGTGAGCGGCGAGGTCTCCAGCGGGAAATCGCGCACAAACGTGGGCGCGTGCAGGGTGTCGCCGACCAGGTGCTCCCACAGCTCCTCGACCAGCTTGCCGTGCCCCAGCTTGGGGTCCGTGTCCAGGCCGTGCTTGTCGGCCAGCTCCAGCAACCGCTCCGAAGAGGTTTCGGGCGTGACTTCCTCGCCCGCCGCTCCGGACAACGAGTCGTACATGCTCAACGTGGTCCACTCGCCGCCGAGGTCGTACTCGGTGCCGTCGACCAGGGTCACCACGTGCGAACCGGCGATCGCCATCGCGGCTTCCTGGATCAGCTCCCGGGTCAGCACCGCGTTCGTGTCGTAGGTGGCGTACGCCTCGTAGTACTCCAGCATGGAGAACTCCGGCGAATGCGACGAGTCCATGCCCTCGTTGCGGAAGTTGCGGTTGATCTCGAAGACCTTCTCGATACCGCCCACCACGCACCGCTTGAGGTACAGCTCGGGCGCGATCCGCAGGAACAGGTCGATGTCGAGCGCGTTCGACCGGGTCACGAACGGCCGGGCGCTCGCGCCACCCTGCAACGTCTGCAACATCGGGGTCTCGACTTCGATGAAACCGCGCCGGTGGAACGACTCCCGCAACGAGCGCACCACCGCGGCCCGGTTGCGCACCGTGTTCCGGGCCTGCTCGCGCAGGATCAGATCCACGTACCGCTGGCGAATGCGGGTTTCCTCGGCGAGTTCCTTGTGCGCGACCGGCAACGGGCGCAACGCCTTCGCCGCCAGGGACCACTGGTCCGCCATCACCGACAGTTCGCCGCGGCGGGACGTGATGACCTCGCCGTGCACGAATACGTGGTCGCCCAAGTCGACCTCGGACTTCCATTCGCCGAGCGACTGCTCGCCGACGCCGTTCAGGCTCAGCATCGCCTGCAGTTCGGTGCCGTCGCCCTCGCGCAGCGTGGCGAAGCACAACTTGCCGGTGTTGCGGATGAACATGACCCGGCCCGTCACACCGACCACATCACCGGTCGCGGTGTCCGGTTCCAGTCCCTGATGCGCTTCGCGCACCTCGCGCAACGTGTGCGTGCGCGGTACTTCGACCGGATACGGGTCGACGCCGCGTTCCAGCAGTCGCGCCCGCTTCTCCCGGCGCACCCTCAGCTGCTCGGGGAGATCGTCGTCGCTGGTCGCGGAACCGGTCGCTGGCTGCTCACTCACAAGACGAAGAGTACGGAAAGACCACTCGGGAAATCGAACCGGATCTCACTAGGCTCTGGCGGGTGACGGGAGATGACTTGCGGGCCAGGCGGGCGAACTCCTTCGGAGCGCACGCCTCGGCGTACGCGGAACACCGACCGGACTACCCCGCCGAGGCCGTCCGCTGGGCGCTGGAGCCCTTGGGTGAGGGGCCGCACCAGGTGCTCGACCTGGGTGCGGGCACGGGCAAGCTGACCGGCGGGCTGCTCGCCGAGGGCCACCACGTGACGGCGGTGGAGCCCGACGAGGCGATGCTCTCGGAGCTGGTGCGGCACCACGGCGCGGCGCGCGCGTTGCCCGGCAGCGCGGAGCGGATCCCGCTGCCGGACGGCACGGTGGACGCGGTCGTGGTCGGCCAGGCGTTCCACTGGTTCGACCAGGCGCGGGCGATGCCGGAGATCGCCCGCGTGCTGCGGCCGGGCGGTGTGCTGGCGGCGCTGTGGAACGACTACGACGACTCGGTGCCGTGGATGGCGGAGTTCGTCCGGGCCGCCCAGTCCACCGTCAGCGCGCAGGACGAGCTGGCCTTCGCCCCGACGACGGAGCACGAGCCGTTCACCGACCTGGCCACCCGGGTCTTCCCGCACGTGCACCGGCGCACCGCCGAGTCCCTGGTGGCGACGCTCAACACGCACTCGCACGCGTTGGTGATCCCGGAGGAGGAGCGGGCCGCGATGAACGCGCGGGTGCTCGCGTTCCTCAAGTCCCGCCCGGAGACCGCCGAGGGCGAGTTCGACTTCCCGCTGACCACCTACGCGAAGCGCCTGCGGAGGGCCTGAACGCCGCCGAGCTCGCCGCCGTCCGCCCCGCGGACGATCGACTTCCGGGCGACCTCGCCGCCGTCCGCGGAGCAGCGGCGATCAAACGCGGTTGCGCTCGAACACCAGGCGCAGGCCCAGCAGCGTGAGGTCCGGCACGTGCGCCTGGATGGTGGCCGACTCGGTCACCACCAAGGGCGCGAGGCCGCCGGTCGCGATGACCGTGACCGGGCCGGGCTCGCTGAGCTGGAGCTCGTCCACGATGCGGCGCACCAGGCCGTCCACCTGGCCGACGAACCCGTAGACGATGCCGGACTGCAGGCACTCCACGGTGTTCTTGCCGATCACCGACCGCGGCCGCACCAGCTCGACCTTGCGCAGCTGCGCGGCGCGGGCCGCCAGCGCGTCGACGGAGATCTCGATGCCCGGCGCCAGCGCGCCGCCGAGGAACTCGCCCTTCGCCGAGATCACGTCCAGGTTCGTGGACGTGCCGAAGTCGACCACCACGCACGCCGTGCTGTGCAGGTGGTGCGCGGCCAGCGTGTTGATCACCCGGTCGGAGCCGACCTCCTTGGGGTTGTCCACCAGCAGCGGCACGCCGGTCCGCACGCCCGGCTCCACCAGCACCTTCGGCACGCCCGAGTAGTACCGGCCCAGCATCACGCGCAGCTCGCGCAGAACCGCGGGCACGGTGGACAGCGCCGAGATGCCGGTGATCTTGTCCGCGTACTCGCCGAGCAGGCCGCGCATCGTCAGCGCCAGCTCGTCGGCGGTCATCCGCGCGTCGGTGCGCATCCGCCAGTCCCGGATCAGCGCGGCGGAATCACCCGTGCCGTCGTACAGGCCCAGCACGATGTTGGTGTTGCCGACGTCGATGGCGAGCAGCACAGCGGTTCCCCCTAGTCCTCGGCCTGGATCAACGCGTCCAGCGCCGCCGCGTCCTCGGTCTCCGCCGCCACGGGTTCCGGCAGCGCGGTCGCGGACCCGTTGACCAGGCCCGAGCCCGCCGGCGCGTGCGCCGGGTCCGCGCCGAGCTCGACGACCTTGTTGTCGGCGTCGACGAAGACCACCTTGGGTTCGTACACCCGCGCCTCGGCGTCGTCCATCTGCCCGTAGGCGATCAGGATCACCAGGTCGCCCGGCTTGACCAGGTGCGCCGCCGCGCCGTTGATGCCGATCACGCCGGTGCCGCGCTCGCCCGGGATGACGTAGGTCTCCAGGCGCGCGCCGTTGGTGACGTCCACGATCGCGACCTGCTCGCCGGCCAGCAGGTCGGCGGCCTCCATCAGGTCCTCGTCCACCGTGACCGAGCCGACGTAGTGCAGGTCGGCCTGCGTGACGGTGGCCCGGTGGATCTTCGACTTGAGCATGGTGCGGAACATGGCGGTCCCCTTACTCGTCACCGGTGCCGAGCAGCACGGCGGCGTTGTCGATCAGTCGGGTGGAGCCGACGCGGGCGGCCACGAGCAGTCGGGCGTCGCCGTTCTCCGGCGCCGGGCCCAGGTCGGGCGCGCGCAGCTCCAGGTAGTCGAGGTCGACGCCGGGCGCGGCCGCGAGCGTGTCGCCCGCGGCCTTGAGCACGGCGTCCGCGCCCTGGCCGCTGACGTACGCGCCCGCCACCAGGGCGGCGGACAACGCGGTCGCGGCGGAGCGCTCCTCGTCGGACAGGTAGCGGTTGCGCGAGGACAGCGCCAGGCCGTCCGGCTCGCGCACGGTCGGCACGCCGACCACGTCCAGCGGGAAGTTCAGGTCGCGCGCCATCCGGTGGATCAGCGTGAGCTGCTGGTAGTCCTTCTCGCCGAACACCGCGTAGGTCGGCTGCACGATGTTGAACAGCTTGGCGACCACGGACAGCACGCCGGCGAAGTGGCCGGGGCGGGTCCTGCCCTCCAGCTCGTCGCCGAGCGGGCCGGGGTTCACCGTGACCGTGCCACCCGGCGGGTACATGTCCTCCACGGACGGCGCGAACACCAGCCCGACGCGCTCCTCGCGGCAGATGTCCACATCGGAGTCGAAGCTGCGCGGGTAGCGGTCGAAGTCCTCGTTCGGGCCGAACTGGGTCGGGTTCACGAAGAGGGAGACGACGACCACGGTGTTCTGCATGACCTGCGCTTCGCGGATCAGCTTGCGGTGACCCGCGTGCAGCGCGCCCATGGTCGGCACCAGGGCGATGTTGCGGCCGGCCGCCTTCAACGCCCTCGTGACGCGGCGCAGCCGTTCCGGGTCGCGGTGCACCGTCACGTCGTTCGGCGTGTAGTCGTCCTTGGTGAGCGGCTTGGTCATGCTTGTCCCTCAAGAGTGGTGCGGACGTCGGACGCGAGTTCGGGCTTGAGCAGCCCGGCGGCCTGGGCGCGGGCCGCGGTGCGGAGCGCGAGGATTCGGTACGCGGGCAGCGCCTCGGTGTCCGAGAGCACCGCCAGGTGCTTGGCCACGGTGCCCGCGTCGCCGCGCGCCACGGGGCCGGTGAGGGCGCGGTCGCCGTGCCGCAGGGCGTTGTCCAGGGCGGCGGACAGCAGCGGGCCCAGCATCCGCTCGGCGTCCTGGATGCCCGCGCCGCGCAACAGGTCCGCGCAGTCGGCGACCAGCGTGATCAGGTGGTTGGCGCCGTGCGCGAGGGCGGCGTGGTAGAGCGGGCGGGCGGCCTCGGGCACGCGCACCGGTTCGGCGGACATCTCCACCACCAGCGCCTCGCCGACGTGCCACGCGATCTCGTCGTCGTCGGCCGCCGTGACGCCGACGGAGCAGGCGTTCACCCGCTGCACGTCCTCCGCCCGGCCGGTGAACGTCATCACGGGGTGCAGGGCCACGCACAGCGCGCCGAGCTCGGCGGCGGGCCGCAGCACGTCCACGCCCTGCGCGCCGCTGGTGTGCACGACGATCTGCCCGGCGCGCAGCGAACCGGTGGCGACGAGGCCGCGGACGAGGCCCGGCAGCTCGTCGTCGGGCACGGCGAGCAGCACCAGGTCGGCGGTGGCGGCCACCTCGGGCGGTGACAGCACGGGCGCGTCGGGCAGCAGCTCTTCGGCGCGGCGCAGCGAGTCGCGGGAAACGGCGGAGACGGCGCTCACGACGTGTCCCGCCCGGGACAGCGCGGCGCCCAGCACCGAACCCACCCGGCCGGCCGAGATCACTCCCACGGCCAACCGCGCGGGGCGGGGGGTCGCGTCCATGCGACGTACTCCTTCACCGCGGCGTTCCAGTCCCGATGCTCGGGTACCGGACGACGGCCGCGAGCGTAATCCGGTGTCGTGCGGCGGGCCGTCAACTGCGACGAACGCCACCCGCGGCCTTCAGCGCGCCCGGCGCGTCCACCGCGGCCTGACGTGCGGCGACGAGGGCGGCGAGCAGCTTCTCGTGACGTTCCTCCGCGTCGTGGCCCGCGGTGCCGTTGGCCATGCGGTGGCGCAGGAACGCCAGTTCGGTGGCGGCGACCTGGTAGCCCGCGACGGCCTTGGCCGCCTGGTCGCCGACGCGCCGCCGCACCGTGCGCCGCCACCGGCTGCGGCCCTGCAGGCTCGCCAGCAGGGTGACCTCGCTGGAGGCGATCCACTTGTTGGCGGCCATGGCGGGCAGCTGGCCCGCGACGATCCGCTGCTCGCGGCGGCGCTGCCAGACGACCATCAGCACCATGCCGGCGAAGATCGGCACCATGATCAGGAAGTACAGGTTGATGAACGTCGAGCCGGTGCCGACGGTGGTGGAGAAGTTCCACAGCGAGTGCAGGCCGGCCGCGCCGAGGTAGCCCAGGACCGGCGCGGCGATCCGCACGTTCCGGCTCGTGGTCATGGCCGCGATGCCGATCCCGATGCCGGTCATCGACGTGAACAGCGGGTGCGCGAACGGAGAGAGCACCCCGCGCAGGATGAACAGCGCGATCACGCCGCTGCTCAGGTCGCCGAACCCGCTGTCGGAGAAGACCCGGGCGAAGTACCAGATGTTCTCGGTGAACGCGAAGCCCGCGGCCGTCACGCCCGCGTACACCACGCCGTCCACCACGCCGTCGAACTCCTGGCGGCGGCGCAGGAACAGCACCACGATGAACGCGGCCTTCGCGGCCTCCTCGGTGATCGGCGCGCCGACCACGGCGGCGAACGTGCTGCCGTCGCCGCCGTTGATGAGCTGGCCCAGCACGTGCGCGCTCTGGTTGAACACCAGGGAGGTGATCGTCGCGCCGCACGCGCCCCAGAGGAACGCCAGCAGCAGGATCTTCGCGGGCTCCGGCTCCCAGCGGTCGACCCACAGGTAGGCGCCGATCACCGCGAGGACGGGCAGCAGCGCGGCCACCGCGCCGACCATGATCGGCAGCAGGCCGGTCTGCGACGTGCCGAGGCCGAGCAGGACCAGGCCGCACACGCCCAACGCGATCAGGCCCAGGACCGGGAGCAGGACGGTCCAGCGCTGCTGGTCGACGCGCTTGCGGGCGGGAGTGGTCACGGTGGGAAACCTTAAAGGGACACTTGACCGGTGGTGGAGTCGGAAGCCCTGTGGCGGGCGGCGCTGTACGGGCCGACCGGGTTCTTCACGCGTGGCGAGGTCCCGGCGGACCACTTCCGCACCGCGCCGCTGGTGGGTCCTGAGCTGGCCGAAGCGCTGCTCGAACTGCTCGATCGGGTGGACTTCGCGCTCGGCAGGCCACCGCGGCTGGATTTCGTGGACGTGGGCGCCGGCGGCGGTGAGCTGGCCGGCGCGGTGCGGTCCACGGCGTCGGGTGCGCTGGCGGCACGGCTGGTGGTGACGGCGGTGGACGTGGGGCCCGCGCGGTCGGTGCCGGGGGTGCGGTGGACGTCGGCGCTGCCGGACTCGGTGTGCGGGTTGCTGGTGGGACACGAGTGGCTGGACGCGGTGCCCTGTCCGCTGGTCACGGGCCCGTCGTCGCACCCCTGGCTGCGGCGGTGGTGGCCGGTGGGCGAGGGGGAGCGGGCCGAGATCGGGCAGCCGCGGGACGTGGCGTGGGCGGACGCGGTGTCGCGGGTGGCGCACGGCGCGGCGTTGGCGGTGGACTACGGGCACGTGCGGGCCGACCGGGCGGCGGGCCGGTACGCGGCGGGCACGTTCGCCGCGTACCGGGGTGGGCGCCGGGTGGAGCCGGTGTTCGACGGCACGTGCGACCTGACGGCGCACGTGGCGCTGGACGCGTGCGCCGAGGCGGTCGGCGGTGAGTGGGTGCTGGTCTCACAGCGGGACGCGCTGGCCGCGTTGGGCCTGGTCGGCACGGTGCCGCCCGGTGAGCCCGACTGGCTGGGCGCGGCCGCGCGGGCGTCGCGGATCGCCGAGCTGCGGGCCGAGGGCGGGTTGGGCTCGTTCGGCTGGCTCCTGCACGGCGTCGACGTGCCGGTGTCGTCCCTGCTCCCGCCCCTGCCCCCGTGGCGGCCCTGAGCCCTACGACGCCCAGGGCGGGGTGATGCGCTGGTCCCCGACCAGGCCGGTGATCCCGACCGACGTGGCGACCAGGACCTTGGCCGGCCCGCCGACCAGCTGGAACTCCACGTGCGGCGGCACGACGACCGTGTCGCCGGGGCCCGCCTCGACGTCGTTGACGGTCACGTGGCCCTCCAGCACGTGGAACACCTCCTCCTTGTCGACCTGGTGCCGTTCGCTCTTCGCGTCCGCGGGCACCTCGACGGTCCACAGGGCGATCTGCGTGCTGCCGCCGTGGGACGGGGACGCGTGGGGGTGGAACAGGAAGCCGTGGCGCTCGAACATCGCTCTCCAAACTGGTCAACCAAGTTGTCTAGTTGCAGACTAGGCGACCGTGGAACCCGTGTCGATGCTGTTCGCCAGAACGTTCCGCGCGATGACCGACCGCTTCCACGAACGGCTGGCCGATCGCGACCTCGAACCACTGCGGCCGGCGCACGGCTACGTCTTCCGCTACCTCGCCGCCCAACCCTCCGCCACCGCCGTCGACCTGGCCGCCCACCTGGGCGTCTCCAAGCAGGCCGCGACCAAGACCGTGGCCGAGCTGGTCGACTGGGGCTACGTCCGGCGGACGCCCCACCCGACCGACCGCCGCGCCCAGGCGCTGACCCTCACCGGCAAGGGCCAGGACTACCTCCGGTTCGCCGACGCGCTCTGGTCGGAGCTGGAGGACGAGTTCGCCTCCGTCGTGGGCGCGGAACGGCTGGCAGTCCTGCGCGAAGCCCTGCAGACCTACCTCGCCGCCGCCGACGCGGAAGGCATCCGCCCGGTCTGGTGACCGCTGGACGCGACGGCCGAAGACCGCCGGCGGCGGCGACCGGGCCGGGCGAAGGTCGAGCGCATGAGAATCCACGCCCTGTCGGACGACGTGCTGGACCGAGCCCGCGCGCTCGCGGGCTCCGACGCGCACCACGAGTGGCACGCCGAGTCGCCCGGCGCGCCGCTGCGCTGCTGCCTGCGCAAGGCCGGGCCGGGCGAGCCGGTGGTCCTCTTCCGCCACACCCCCGCCTGGGGCGCCGGGCCGTACGAGGAACTCGGCCCGGTGTTCGCGCACGCCGAGCCGTGCGACGGGCCGGCGACCACGGCGGCGTTCCCCGAAGCGTTCCGCCACGCGCCGCGGACCCTGCGCGCCTACACCGCCGAAGGCCGCATCCACGGTGGCGAGATCGCCGACCCGGAGCACCTCGCCGACCGCGTCGCCGCGCTGCTCGACGACCCGGACGTGGCCGCGATCCAGGTCCGCAGCACGTCGCACGGGTGCTTCCTGTTCGCGATCACCCGCGACTAGCTAGCCCGTGGCACCCGGACAGCGGTCCGGCCGTGCGACGATGACCGGGTGGAGATCACCGTTGGCGTGGGCGCCGGTGCACGCCACCTCGGCGTGGACCGGGTGGTCGACCTCGGCCCCCTGCACCCGTCGGCGCACGGCGCGTACCGGTTGCGCCTGGCGGTCCGCGACGACGAGGTCATCACCGCCGCCGCGCCCCTGGTCGGCCACCTGCACCGGGGCGCGGAGAAGCTGTTCGAGGTCCGCGACTACCGGCAGGTGCTCACCCTCGCCAACCGGCACGACTGGCTCGCCGCCTTCTGCAACGAGCTGGCCGTCGCGCTGGCCGTCGAACGCATGACCGGCATGGACGTCCCACCGCGCGCCCAGGCGCTGCGGGTCCTGCTGTGCGAGCTCAACCGGATCATGGCGCACCTGGTGTTCCTCGCGCCGCTCACCGGCGCCCGCGACCGCGACGCCGTGCAGGCCGTGCTGGAGGAGGCCTCCGGCGGCCGGATCCACTTCATGGCCAACCGGATCGGCGGCCTGCGCGAGGACGTGCCCGCCGGCTGGACCGGCCGCGTGCGCGAGGTGCTGTCCACTGTGGACCCCGGTGAGGCGCCGGAGGGCTTGGCGGGCCTCGGTGTGCTCGACCGCGACGCCGCGCTCGCGTACGGCGTCACCGGTCCGATCGGCAGGGCGTCCGGTGTGGACTTCGACCTGCGCCGCGACGACCCGCTGCCCGGCTACCGCAACCTGGACGTGCGCCCGGTGGTCCGCACCGAGGGCGACGCGCTGGCCCGCGTCCGCGGCCTGGTGGACGAGGTCCGCCAGTCCGTCGCGCTGGCGAACCAGTGCCTGGACCACCTGCCGACCGGCCCGGTGAACCTGCGCCTGCCCAAGGCGGTCAAGGCGCCCGAGGGCTCGGTCTACACGTGGGTCGAGGCGCCGTTGGGCACGTCCGGGGTGCACCTCGCGTCCCGGGGCGAGAAGACGCCGTGGCGGCTGAAGCTGCGCACGCCGTCGTTCAACAACGTGCAGGCCCTGTCCGCGCTGCTGCCCGGCACGAAGGTGGCCGACCTGCCCGCGGTGCTCGGGTCGTTCGCCGTGGTCGTCGGCGACATCGACAAGTAGCTAGTCCTCGCGGCGACGACGGCGGCGCGGCGAGTCGCCGCCGCCGAACGCGGCGAGCAGCTCGCTGACCGACTTGCCGTCCGCGTGCGCCCCGGCGGGCTCGGCGGGTTCCGGCGCGCTGCGCCTGCCGGCCGGCTTCGGGGTGTCCTCCCACGAGTCCCAGCGCTCCTCGGCCCGCCGCCTGCCACCCGACTCGGCCGCGGGCTCGGCGGCCCGGCGACGGCCCTCGGGCGTCACGGAGGCCGACGCGGAATCCGCCGAACGACCGCCGATCGACTCCGGCGAGGCCACCGGGCGGTGCCCGCCGGTCAGCTCGGCCGCACGGCGCGACCGACGCGCGTCGTCCTCCACCTGCGCCGCCACCGGGACGTGCTCACCGGTCAGCTCGGCCCGCGTCACGGGTCGGCGCACCGGGTCGGGACGGCCCACCGCCCGCTGCTCACCGGTCGTGCCGATCCGACGACCGGCCTCACCACCGGCGACGGTCCGCTGCTCACCGGTCTGCTCGGGACGGCCGACGGGCCGGTGCTCGCCCGTCAGGTCCGGCCGCGCCCCCGGCCGGCGGCCGGGTTCGACCGGGCGGTGCTCACCGGTCACGTCGGCCCGCGCCGCGGGCCTGCGCGCCTCCACCGGGCGGTGCTCGCCGGTCAGCTCCACCCGAGCGGTCGACGGTCGGCGGGGTTCCGCGGGCACGGAGCGCTGCTCGCCGGTCGACTCGGTCCTCGGCACGGCCCGCTGCTCACCCGTCCGCCGCACGGCGGCGCCGGGGCCCTCGGGCCGCCGCACGGGCTCCTCGGCCAACGCGTCCCGGCTGATCATCTCGGTCCGGTCGGCCACCCGGCTGCGCCGCTGCACGGTGTGCTCGGTCTTCGACGGCTCGGCGGGCCGACCGGCCGGGGCCGCCGGCGGGGCCAACCGCGCCGCCACGTCCCGGCTCACGCGCTCCGTCGGCTCCTGCTTGGCCGCCTCCCGCCGCACCACCACCGGCGGCGTCGGGCGGGCCTGGGCCGCCGCGCGGGCGGGCTCACGGCGCACCGGCTGCGCCTGCTCGCGCCGCGCGGGCTCGGGGCGGGTCGGTTCGGGACGCCGAACCTGGTCCTTGCGCGCGGTGTCGACGTTGACCCGCTCGATCAGCTCGGTCCGCTCGACCCGCTCCACCTGCGGCGTCTCCGCGGTCTTCTTCGTCACCGGCACGGCGGGACCGGCGTTGATGATCCGCTGGTCACCCACCGCCATCAACCGCGACTGGTCGGACAGGGCGCGCATCCGGGTCGACTCGGCGCGCAGCGCCACCCGCTCGACCAGCACCTCGCCGCCGAGCAGGGCCTCCAGGTTCTCCCGCAGGGCGCGCAGCTCGCCGCGCAGCGCGTCGAGGTCGTCCTTGGCCTCCTCCCGCACCCGCTTGCGGGTCTCGGCCTCGACCTCCAGCTCGTACTCGCGCCGGGCGGCGATCTCGCGCTCCAGCTCGAGCTCGTAGACCGACTGGAGGTCGGCCACCTCGTCCTCGCGCTCGGAGATCTGCTTGCGGTAGCGGGCCGCGAGGAACGCGCCGACCAGCGCCGCCCACAGCGCGGCGACCACGGCCAGCCGCAGCCAGCGGGCGTTGTCGCTCAGCACCAACACCGCCGCGGCACCCAGTGCGAGCGTCAATGCCGCTACCAGCAGTAGTCGCCCAGAGCCACGACCGTGATCTTGCTGCTCGTCATCTTCCGACGCGCCTCGCCCGGTCATGGCGTCTACCGTACCGGTCAGTTACCCGATTGAGACCTCGGCGTCCGTATCTATTGATCGAGATGCGGGTCGTCGGGCGTCTTGCAGCACCGCTCCAGCCACAACGCGGCGGCGATGAGCAGCGCCGCGCAGCCGGCGCCGACGCTCGCGCTGAGCACGTCGTGGTCGGCCGCCTCGAACTCGCCGCGCGCCGGCAGCACGTACACCAGCACACCCGCCCACGCGCCCAGCATGATCGCGCCGAGCAGCGACGACGCCTTGGCGAACGCCACCGCCCGCGCCGCGGTCAACGGCTCCACGGGCCGCGCGCCCGGCTTGCGCAGGATGCGGGCGCGCAGCGAGAACGCCAGCCACAGGTTGACCACCGCGATCACCAGCAGGGTGAACCCGGCGAACGTCGGCAGCGGCGGCAGCGTGTCGTAGGCGAGCCTGATCAGCAGGTGCGCGAGCAGGCCCGCGACGAGTCCGGCGGCGAGCAGGTCACGGGGTTTGGTGAACCTCACCCCACCATCGTCCCCGACTACTCGACCAACGCGGTGTCGCGCCTGCCGAACAGCGACAGCTCCGCCAGCCACGGCCCGGGATCGGTGTCCCAGTCCAGCGCGCGGACCTGCTCGTCGTCACGCCGCCCGCCCAGCACGCGCAGGAGTTCGAACGACGACGTCCGCAGCGCGCCCGCCGGCTCACCCTCGCCGACGACCCGGTCGCCGTGCTCCAAGGTGATCCGCAGCGCGGGCAGGTGCTTGGCCCGCAGCCGCTTGTCCAGGTCCTGCAACGGCCGCGTCAACGCCGCCCGCACGGCCACGTTGTCCCGCTCACCCGGCTGCCCCAGCGCGGTGCGGATGTCGTGCTCGTGGGAGATGATCTCGGCGATCAGCACCGCGCCCATCGGCGAGTCGAACAGCCCTTCGGCGATCTGGAAGTTCCGCTCCCACTCGACCAGCAGCTCGCCCAGCGTGCGGCCGCGGCGGTCGTGCACCTGCCGCTCGCCCCACGAGCCGTCGTCGACGCCCTCGAACCGCCGCTCGGTGAAGTCGCCGAGCCCACCGGCCAGGTGCGCGACCACGTCCCGGACCGTCCACCCCGGGCACGCCCCGACCGGCGCGTCGGGATCGCCGCCGGTGACGAGGCTGATGATCCGCCGCCGTGCGGCGTCGTAAGTGACCGCGTTGCTCATCGCGCCACCTCCGCGCCCACGCTAACCCCGCTTCGCGGACACCGCAGCGCTGATCACCTCAGGTGGAGATCATCCCGTCGGGTGACGCCGCCGAGGTCGAGACCGGCGAGCAGGTCGCGCGCCGGGCCGTGCCCCGGCACGACCGCGTCCGGCTCCACGTCCAGCCACGGCGCCAGCACGGACGCGCGGTCGTGCGCGCCGGGGTGCGGCAGCAGCAGTTCCGGGTCCGACGACCGCACGCCGTCCACCGTCACGACGTCCACGTCCAGCGTGCGCGGGCCCCACCGCAGCTCCCTGACCCTCCCGGCGGCCCGCTCCACCGCCTGCCCCCGCCGCAGCCAGCCCCACTCGTCCACGTCACCGGAGACGATCAGCACCGCGTTGAGGAAGTCGGGCTGGTCGGTCACGCCCCACGGCGCGGTCTCGTACACCGGCGACGCCGCCACCAGCACGTCGGCGAACCCGGCCACCGCGAGCCGCAGGTAGCCGAGCCGGTCGCCCAGGTTCGAGCCGAGCGACAGCACCGCCCTAGTCACGCGTGCGCCGGATCGTCACGGCGACGTCCTCGAACGCCAGCGGGATCGGGGCCGACGGCTTGTGCACGGTCACCTCGGTCGCCCGCACCCGCAGGTCGGTCATCACCTCGTCGGCCACCTTGCCCGCCACCGTCTCGATCAGGTCGTACGGCCCACCGGCCACGATCGCCGCCGCGCGCTCGGCCAGCTCGCCGTAGTGCAGCGTCTCCCGCAGGTCGTCCGTGGCCGCCGCGCGCGACAAGTCGAGCCACACCGTGACGTCGACCAGGAAGTCCTGCCCGTCGCGCTTCTCGTGCTCGAACACGCCGTGGAACCCGCGCACCCGCAGGCCGCGCAACGAGATCCGGTCGGAAGTCCCGCCCACCTCCGCCGAGCCACCCGGGTCAGTCGGCACGTCCCCGCCTCCACGCCCGCGCCACGGCCACCGCGTCCAACGACCGGTCCACGTCGTGCACCCGCACGCCCCACGCGCCGACGAACGCGGCCAGCGCCGACACCGCCGCCGTCGCGTCCTCCCGGCCGTCCGGCGCCCGGTCGCCGAGCAGGGCGCCGAGGAACCGCTTGCGCGACGCGCCGACCAGCACCGGGAAACCCAGCTCCAGCAACGAGCCGAGGCCGTGCAGCAGCTGCCAGTTGTGCGTGGCGTCCTTCGCGAAACCCAGCCCGGGGTCGAGGATGATGTCGTCCGACGCCACACCGGCGGCCAGGGCGGCGTCCACCTGGCGGCACAGCTCGTCGCGCACCTCGCACACCACGTCGTCGTACACGGCCAGCCGGTCCATCCGCCTGCTGTGCCCGCGCCAGTGCATCAGCACGTACGGCACGCCCGCCGACGCCACCAGCGGCGCCATCGCCGGATCGGCCAGCCCGCCGGACACGTCGTTCACGATCGACGCGCCCGCGTCCAGCGCTGCCCGCGCCACCTCGGCCCGCGTGGTGTCCACGCTCACCGGCACGCCCTCCGCGACCAGCGCCCGGATCACCGGCGCGACGCGCGCGGCCTCCACCTCCGGCGACACCCGGTCCGCGCCGGGGCGCGTCGACTCGCCGCCGACGTCGATCAGGTCGGCGCCGCGGCGGAACAGCGCCACGCCGTGCGCCACCGCGTCGTCCAGGTCGAGGTACCGGCCGCCGTCGGAGAACGAGTCCGGGGTGACGTTGAGCACGCCCATCACCACGCAGTGCCCCGGCCTGGGCACGCTCACCGCAAACGTCCCTTGATCAGCTCGATCGCCTCCGACCGCGTCGACGCGGAGTCGCGCAGCAACCCGCGCACCGCCGACGTCGTGGTCCGCGAGCCCGGCTTGCGCACGCCGCGCATGGCCATGCACAGGTGCTCGGCCTCGACCACCACGATCACGCCGCGCGGGTCGAGCCGCCGCATCAGCGCGTCCGCCACCTGCGACGTCAGCCGCTCCTGCACCTGCGGCCGCTTGGCGTACAGGTCGACCAGCCGGGCCAGCTTCGACAGCCCGGTCACCCGGCCGTGCTCGTTCGGGATGTACCCGACGTGCGCGACGCCGTGGAACGGCAGCAGGTGGTGCTCGCAGAACGAGAACATCGGGATGTCGGTGATCAGCACCAACTCCTCGTGGCTCTCGTCGAACGTCTTGGCCAGCACGGCGTCCGGGTCGGTGTGCAGGCCGGCGAACAGCTCCCGGTACGCCCGCGCCACCCGCGCCGGCGTGTCGCGCAGCCCTTCGCGCTCCGGGTCCTCACCGCACGCGAGCAGCAGCTCGCGCACCGCAGCCTCGGCCCGCTTCTGGTCGAAGGGTGGGCGCGCGAGACCGGCCCCCCCGTTGACGGAGAGGCCGGTCTGGTCGATCGCGGTGCCGTGCTCGGTCACGTGCGGTTGTCCGGGTCCGTGTCGAAGGACCGCTTCCCCGCTTCCGCGTCCGTCGGCTCCGGCCGCCACTGCGGTGGCTGCGGTGCGCCGCCGGGCGCCGTCGCGGGCGTCCACCCGGGCGGCGCGCCGTAGTTCGGCGGGCCGGACGACGGGTGCTGCGGCTGCTGCTGCGGGTAGGCCTGCGGCTGCGGGCTCTGGGGCAGCACGCCGTTGTGGCCGTTCGGCGGCGTGGGCACCTGGTCCTGCACGCGCGGTTCGGCGTCCAGGGTGTCCTCGATCGCCGGCGGCCACGGCTCGCCGCGCTCCTTGGCCAGTTCCGCCGGGGTCTTGACCGGCGGCTTGTCCGACGGGGTGCGGTGGCCGAAGTCGTTGAACTTCGTGATGCGCGGGCGCTTCTCGACCGCGGCGAAGATCCGCTCCAGTTCCTTCTGGTGCAGGGTCTCCTTCTCGATCAGCTCCAGCGTCAGCGCGTCGAGCACGTCGCGGTAGGTGTTGAGCACCTCGTACGCCTCGGTGTGCGCGGCCTCGATCAGCTCGCGGACTTCCTCGTCGATCTCGTGCGCGACCTCGAGCGAGTAGTCGGCCTGCCGGCCCGCCGTGCGGCCGAGGAACGGCTCGCCCTGCTCCTGGCCGTACTTGACCGCGCCGAGCCGGGCGGACATGCCGTACTCGGTGACCATCGCGCGGGCGATCTTGGTCGCCTGCTCGATGTCGTTGGACGCGCCCGTGGTCGGCTCGTGGAAGACCAGCTCCTCGGCGGAGCGGCCACCCAGCGCGAACACCAGCCGGGCGATCATCTCGGACCTGGTCATCAGGTCCTTGTCCTCCTCGGGCACGGAGAGGGTGTGACCACCCGTCCGGCCGCGGGCCAGGATCGTGACCTTGTAGACCGGGTCGATGTCCGGCATCGCCCACGCGGCCAGGGCGTGCCCGGCCTCGTGGTAGGCGGTGATCTTCTTCTCCTTCTCGGAGATGATCCGGCTCTTGCGGGCCGGACCGCCGATCACGCGGTCCACCGACTCTTCCAGCTCGAGGCTGCTGATCACCGTGCCGTTCTTGCGCGCGGTGAGCAGGGCGGCCTCGTTGATCACGTTGGCCAGGTCGGCGCCGGAGAAGCCCACGGTGCGCTTGGCCAGGCCGTCCAGGTCGGCCTCGGGGGCCAACGGCTTGCCCTTGGCGTGCACGCGCAGGATCTGCTTGCGGCCCTTCAGGTCCGGCGCGGACACCGGGATCTGCCGGTCGAAGCGACCGGGGCGCAGCAGCGCCGGGTCGAGGATGTCGGGCCGGTTCGTCGCCGCGATCAGGATGATCCCGCCGCGCGAGTCGAAGCCGTCCATCTCCACCAGCAGCTGGTTGAGCGTCTGCTCGCGCTCGTCGTGCCCGCCGCCGAGGCCCGCGCCGCGGTGGCGGCCGACCGCGTCGATCTCGTCGACGAAGATGATGCACGGCGCGTTCTGCTTCGCCTGCTCGAACAGGTCGCGGACGCGCGAGGCGCCGACGCCGACGAACATCTCCACGAAGTCCGAGCCGGAGATCGAGTAGAACGGCACGCCCGCCTCGCCGGCCACGGCGCGCGCGAGCAGCGTCTTGCCGGTGCCGGGCGGGCCGTACAGCAGCACGCCCTTGGGGATCTTCGCGCCCAGGGCCTGGTAGCGGCCCGGGTTCTGCAGGAAGTCCTTGATCTCGTAGAGCTCTTCGACGGCCTCCTCGGCGCCCGCGACGTCGCTGAACGTCGTCTTGGGCATGTCCTTGGACAGCTGCTTGGCCTTGGACTTGCCGAAGTTCAGGACGCGGTTGCCGCCGCCCTGGGAGTTGTTCATCATCCACATCAGCAGGAGCAGCAGCAGACCCAGCGGGATCATGTACAGCAGCATCTGCATCAGGAACGAGTCCTGCGTGACCTTGGTCTCCACGACGGGCTTGTTGCCCGCCTGGTCGAGGATGGTGAAGACCTCGTCCGTCGAGCTCGCCGGGAACTGGGCGCGCACGCGGTTGCTGCCCTCGACGGTCACCCCGTCGTTGAGGGTGAGCTTGAGGAGCTGCTCCTTGTCCTCGATCGTGGCTTCCTTGACCTGGCCGTCCCGGATCTGTTGCAGTGCCTGGGACGTCTTGATCGGGGTGTAGCCCCGGTTGTCGTCGAAGAGCACGTTGAAGGCGTAAAAGAGCAACAACACCGCCACGATCCACAGCAGCGGGTTGCGAAGCAGGCGCTTGCGGTCCATGCACTTACGGCCGGCGGGCGGCCTCGACCCTCCCTGACTTGTCGACGGGCGTAGACGGGCACACCCGTCCGACCAGACTACCGCCCATGGCTCGGGCGAAGCGCTCCGCGTGCGGGCCCTGTCGCGTCTTGCCGGACCAACGGGCGAGGGGCGTCCGGTGTTCCCGTGGTGACCGCGGACACGGATCCCAGGTCAACCAGGTTCAGCCGGTCGACTGACTCGATCGTGAACCGGCGAGGGCTCGATCCCGTAACCACTCACGAGGGGTCATCCCGCACTAGCAGGTAGCGACAACGCGAGGACCACTCGAGTGACGTAGAACACGAGAGTTTGTCATGTGAGTGAGCCGTGTCATCCTCGGCAACCAACCGAGTGTTCCTCGCCCACCCGAAAGGGTGAACACCGACCGAAGGTACGAAGCATGTCAGCTCGCAACCCGGACCGCCCCGGCCGGCTCCGCCGCGTCGTCCTGCCCGTCGGCGCGCTGCTCGGCGTCATCGCCGCCGCGGGCGTCACCGTGGTGGCGCTGCGAGCCACCAGCGGACCCGAGTGCAAGGGCACCCTACCGCTCAAGATCGCGGTGACCCCGGCGATCGAGGAGGTCGTGCGCGGCGCGGCCGACGACTACCAGGCGACCCAGCCGATCGTGGACGGCAAGTGCGTGCAGGTGCAGGTCGAGGCGCGCGGCGCCGCCGACGTGGCCAACGAGCTGCCGACCGCCCAGATCAACCCGCCCGCGCTGTGGGTGCCGGACTCGTCCATGTGGGCGGCCGAGACCCAGCGGCAGGCCGGTGACGAGGGCGCGGAGGCGCCGCGGCTGGACATCCACGACCCGCTGGCGAGCTCGCCGCTGGTGATCGCGGGCTCGGAGCAGGCCATGACCGCGCTCGGCTGGCCGATCACGCCCGTGACGTGGGCGAAGGTCGTCGACCCCAGGGTGCCGGTGACGCTGAGCGACCCGACCACGTCCACCGAGGGCCTGGCCACGCTCGCGGTCATCCGGGCGCAGCTCGGCAACCCGGACGGCACGCCGAAGCCGGAGCTGATCGGCGCACTGCTGAGGGTCGGCCGCAACGCCCTGCCGTCCGTGCGCGACGCGTTCGGCAAGGTCGTGCAGGGCGCGGACAACGCGCCCGTGTTCACCGCTTCGGAGCAGTCCGTGCTGTCCGCCAACCGCACGGCCGGGTCGCGCCGGGTCGTCGCCTCCTACCCCAAGGAGGGCACGGTCTCGTTCGACTACCCCCTGGTGCGGGTGAGCCGGTTGAGCGAGCAGGCGGGCACCGCGCAGGCCGCGGAGGGCTTCGAGCAGGCGTTGCGCACCGGCCGGACCGCGCAGCGGTTCGCCGAGGCGGGCTTCCGCACGCCCGACGGCAAGGCCCCCGGCGGCTGGACGAACGAGGAGCACGGCGTGCGCGGCGACGACGTGGCCGTGCTGAAGACGCCGGACCCCGACCAGGTCTCCGAACTGCTGCGCACGTGGGGCGCGGTCAGCCTGGACACCCGGCTGCTCGCGGTGCTGGACGTGTCCGGCTCGATGGCCGAGAAGATGAGCAACGGCCAGACCCGCGTCGAGGCGGCCCGGGAGGCGGCGCTGACCGCGTTGGGCATGCTGCCCGACACCTCGGAGATCGGCCTGTGGGCGTTCTCGACGAACAAGAAGCCGCCGAACGACTGGATCGAGCTGGTGCCGGTCGGTCCGCTCGGCGAGCCGATCGGCGGCGCGCCGCGGCGGGTGCAGCTGCAGAAGGGCGCGGGCAACCTGCCCGCCCTGGTCGGCGGCGGCACGGCGTTGCACGAGACGGCGCTGGCCGCGTTCCGGCACGTGCAGCAGACCTACGACCCGTCCAAGATCAACTCGGTCACGCTGATCACGGACGGCAGCAACGACGACATCTCCAGCATCGACCTGCCCGGCCTGCTGGCCACGCTGAAGCAGGAGGCCGACCCGTCGCGGCCGGTGCCGATGATCATGGTGGGGCTGGGCGCGGACGCGGACATGAACGCGTTGCGGCAGATCGCCGAGGCCACCGGCGGCAAGGCCTACCAGGCGATGGAGCCGGAGGACATCCGCGGCGTGCTGCTGGACGGCATCTCCCAGCGCCGCTGCCGGCCGAACTGCTGAAACATTGCCGCTGCTCCGCAGACGGCGGCTCGGTCGCCTGGAAGTCGGTCGTTCGCGCCCTGATTCCCGACGATCGAAAAGCGTGATCGCCGGGAATGAGGACGCGAAC
>NZ_JBEOVG010000046.1:0-73378 GCF_040295345.1 Actinosynnema sp. NPDC002837 | reverse complement strand
AGTTGTCCAGTAACAATCTCAAAGGAAACCTCTTGACGAGGTTCATAAATTTACTGGCTATTCGGCACGCTGTTGAGTTCTCAAAGAACACGCGCTCACCGTAGCTCATCGCTGTGCAGCGACTCGATCCGGGGCTGATGTTCGCCGCGCTCCGTTCCGGTCTCTCTCCGGCCCGTTCCGCGCTGGCAGAGAGAAAGTTACACCCCGCCCAACGCGGAGACAAATCGGGGGTCGGGAGGCACGTCTGCGCAGGTAGTACCCCCTGCGGCGACCCTCAAACCGGATCATGTGTGATCGGGACCACTCAGACTAGTTTTCCATGCGGCGTGGACGGCAGGTGCACGGCCACCGAGAGCCCTCCGCCGGGCACCGCCACGGCGTGCGCCTGACCCTCGTGAGCTGCGACGGCGGCCCGCACGATGGACAGCCCGAGCCCGGTGCCGGTGCGCGCGGTCCGGTCCGTGCCACCCCGGCGGAACGGCTCGAACAGCTCCTCCACCCGGTCCGGAGCGATGACGGGCCCGGACGACGACACCCGCAGCAACGTCCACTCTGGGCCGCCTTCGGTGCGCACCTCGATCCACCCGCCGGGCAGGTTGTGCCGCACGGCGTTCTCCAGGAGGTTCCCCGCGATCCGCTCCAGCAACGCCGGGTCGCCGACGGCGGGCGCCGGCGCGGTGAGGAACGAGACCCGCAGCTGGCGCTCCTCCGCCTCCCCCCGCACGGCACGCCACGCGGACTCGACCACGGCGTTGAGGTCCACCGGCTCGCGCACCGCCAATCCCAGCCCATCTGTGCGCGCGAGCAGCAACAGAGCGCTGACCAGCTGCTCGGCTCGTTCGGTGGCGGCACGCACCACGCCCGCCATGCGGCGCAGCTCCGCGTCGTCGGCGTCCGGGTCGGCGAGCGTGACGTCGAGCTCGGTCCGGATCACGGCCAACGGTGTGCGCAGCTCGTGGGAGGCGTTGGCGACGAACCGCCGTTGCGACTCGAACGCCGCCTGGAGCCGGTCGAGCATCTCGTCGAACGTGTCGGCCAGCTCCGCGACCTCGTCCCGGGGACCGGCCAGGCGCAGCCGCTCGCCGAGGGACTCGGCGGACAGCCGACGGGCCGCGTCGGTCACGTCGTGCACGGGCTGGAGCACGCGGCCGGTGATGGTCCACGCGAGCAGTGCCGCCGCGGCGACCACGCAGAGGAACGCGATCGAGCCGGATCGCAGCACGTCGTCCCGTGCCTGCTCGCCGAGCAGGTCCATCAGCGCGTCAGCCGCGACCTCACGACCGTCGACGACCACGGTGCTGCCCTCGGCGAAGCGGGGCGAGGAGGCGATGACCCGGCCGACGAGCAGCCAGCCGAGCAGGAGCAGCAGGCCGCTGACGAACGCGACCAGTCCGGTCGCGAGGAGGGTGAGCCGCGTCCGCAGCCCGGGTCCGCGCCTGCGGGCCAGCTCAGAGTTCAGCGGAACCTGCCGTGGGCACGCGGTAGCCCGAGCCGACCACCGTGTCGATGATGCCCGGTTCGCCGAGCTTCTTGCGCAGCGTCATCACGGTGACGCGGACGGTCGTGGTGAACGGGTCGGCGTTCTCGTCCCACACGCGTTCCAGCAGCTCCTCGCTGGAGACCACCGAGCCCTTGGCGGCCAGCAGCACCTCCAGCACGCCGAACTCCTTGCGGGTCAGGTCGACGGGCTGGCCGGCGCGGCGCACCGTGCGGCGGGCCGGGTCGAGCTCGACGTCGCGAGCGGTCAGCAACGGCGGCGTGGCCGGGGTGGCGCGGCGGGCGAGGGCCCGGACGCGGGCGACCAGCTCCGGGAAGGCGAACGGTTTGGCCAGGTAGTCGTCGGCGCCGAGGGACAGGCCCGCGACGCGGTCGTCCACGCCGGCGCTGGCGGTGAGCATCATGACCCTGGTCAGGGCGCCCGAGCTGAGGATCTCCTTGCACAGTTCGTCGCCGGACATGCCGGGTAGGTCGCGGTCGAGCACGACCACGTCGTACCGGGTCACGGTCGACTTCTCATGGCCGGTCTCGCCGTCGTAGGCGACGTCGACCGCCATGCCTTCGCGCCGCAGGCCACGCGCGATCGCGTCGGCCAACGGCACCTCGTCCTCGACTACCAGGATCCGCACCCCACAAAGGTGCCACACATCCCTGAGAAGGTGCTTAGCGTGAAGCTGTCGGGCCGCTGTCGAGGTGCTGTCGAGGGGCAAGGCGGGGCGAAGCGGTGGGTGGGGCGGGGTGCGTGGGAAAGATCAAAAGAGTCCTCGCCGGACGGGCAGATCAGCAGGATGACGGCGGGGTGGGTGGGTACGCGCCGGGTCCGTTGTGGTGCGGGTTTCGTGTCATCCCACCGACCTCCCTACGGGCTACCACACGTATCAAGGGGGCAGGCATCGGTGGAGGGGATGGGTATCGGTGCACAGGCCCCCTTGACACGCGCGGTAGGGCGGAGCCAGGTCGGCGGGATGACACGAAGCCCTTCCTTTGGGAAGGGCGTGGGCAAGGGCGCGTTAGTGGACGAGGTCAGCGGTTGCGTTCGACGACGACGGTGTTGGCGGATTGAAGGGCGCGCAGTTGGAGGAGGGCCGGGTGGTCCTCGGCCAGGCGGGCGGCGTTGAGGAGGGTGCGGAGGGCTGCTGTCTCGCCGCGGGCGCGTTCCAGGGATGCTCGGGCTTCCGAGCGGGCCAGGAGTTCGGACAGGGCGGCTTTGCGCAGTTCGGTGGGCATGACGACGTCGCGGACGGCGACTTCGCGCAGGTCGATGCCCAGGTCGGTGGCGCGGGTGGTGACGGCGGCGAGGATTTCGGCGGCGATGGCCGGGCGGGCCGGGTCGACCTCGTCGTGGGTGCGGGTCAGCACGGCGGTGCGCAGGGCGATCTGGGTGGCGAGGTGGAGTTCGACCTCGGGGGTGGCGGAGGCCTGGACGTGCTGGGCCGGGTCGGAGATCGACCAGACCAGGACGAGGGTGACGCGGATCAGGACGCCGTCGGAGGTCGGGATGTCCTGCCAGCCGGGGGTCTGCGACCGGGGGCGGATGTCGAGGTGGCGGACCTGGTGGCGGAAGCTGCGGCGGTGGCGGCCGGGGCCCAGGACCTCGACGAGCTCGCCGTGCCGGAAGACCACACCGCGTTCCCACGGCATGAGGGTGTGCTTCACCGGTCCTCCTCCTGCGTTGCGCGGACCGCGACCCCGGTCGTGGGGCGGTGGGCGGGAGCACGGGGCTCGCAGGGCCCCACGCCCCGTGGTCGACCGGGGTCGCGGCTTGGGTGTCGCAACCCGCCGCGTTGGCAACGCGCCTCTCTGAAAGGTTCGCCCGGCTGCGATCGCGGGACTCGGGTTCGGCAGTGCCGTCCGAGCCGCTGACCGGGCGGGAGGAGGGTAACCGGGCTACTTCTCGACCGTCGCGCCCATTTCCGCGGGCTCGGCGGCGACGACCCACTCGGTGATGCGGCGGGAGACGTCCTGGGCGGTCAGGCCGATGTCGGAGAGGACCTCGCTGCGTTCGCCGTGCTCCTGGAAGGTCTGGGGGATGCCCAGGTCGCGGAGCGGGGTGTCGACGGAGTTGTCGCGGAGGGCGGCGGCCAGGGCCCAGCCGAAGCCGCCGTGCCGGCCGTTGTCCTCGACGGTGACGACGAGGCGGTGGTCGGCGGCGAGGGCGACCAGGTCGTCCGAGACGGGGAAGACCCAGCGGGGGTCCACGACGGTGACGCCGATGCCCTGGTCGGCGAGGCGCTGGGCGGCGGCCAGGCCGAGTTCGCCGAACGCGCCCACGGTGACCAGGAGGACGTCGGAGCCGGAGCGGTGCAGGACGTCGACCTTGCCGATGCGTTCGAGGGCGGGCAGGTCGGGGCCCACGGAGGCCTTCGGGTAGCGGATGACGGAGGGCCCGTCGGAGATGCGGACGGCCTCGCGGAGTTCTTCGCGGAGCGTGGCGGCGTCGCGGGGGGCGGCCACGTGGATGCCCGGGATGAGGCCGCAGATGGAGAGGTCCCACATGCCGTGGTGGGAGGCGCCGTCCGGGCCGGTGATGCCGGCGCGGTCGAGGACCACGGTGACGCCCTGCTTGTGCATGGCGACGTCCAGCAGGAGCTGGTCGAACGCGCGGTTGAGGAAGGTGGCGTAGATCGCGACGACCGGGTGCATGCCGCCCATGGCGAGGCCGGCGGCGGAGGTCATGGCGTGCTGTTCGGCGATGCCGACGTCGAAGCAGCGCTCCGGGTAGAGGCCGGCGAACTTGTCCAGGCCTGTGGGGCCGCGCATGGCGGCGGTGATGGCGACCAGGTCGGGGCGTTCGCCGCCGAGGGTGGCCAGTTCGTCGGCGAAGACGTGGGTCCAGGTGCGCTTGGACGGGCCGATGTTCTCGCCGGTGATGGGGTCGATGACGCCGGTGGCGTGCATCTGGTCGGCCTCGTGGTTCTCGGCGGGCGCGAAGCCGTTGCCCTTGCGGGTGACGGTGTGGACGATCACCGGGCCGCCGAAGGACTTGGCGCGGCGCAGGGCCGACTCGAGGACGGCGTGGTCATGGCCGTCGACGGGGCCGATGTACTTGAGGCCGAGGTCCTCGAACATGGCCTGCGGGCTGAGGGCGTCCTTGATGCCGCGCTTGGCGGCGTGCAGTGCGGCGTAGACGGGCTTGCCGACGAACGGGGTGCCCTGCAGGGCGTTCTTGCCGCGCTCGAGGGCGCGTTCGTAGCCGGGCTGCAGGCGCAGCGACGAGAGGTGGTCGGCCAGGCCGCCGATGGTGGGCGAGTAGGAGCGGCCGTTGTCGTTGACCACGATGACGACGGGTCGGTCGGTGCCGGAGGCGATGTTGTTCAGCGCCTCCCAGCACATGCCGCCGGTCAGGGCGCCGTCGCCGACGACCGCGACGACGTGCCGCCGCTGGCCGCCGAGCTGGTAGGCCTTGGCCAGGCCGTCGGCGTAGGACAGGGCGGTCGAGGCGTGGCTGTTCTCCTCGACGTCGTGCTCGCTCTCGGCGCGGGAGGGGTAGCCCGAGAGGCCGCCCTTCTGGCGGAGCGTGTCGAAGCCGTCGCGGCGGCCGGTGAGGATCTTGTGCACGTAGCTCTGGTGGCCGGTGTCGAAGACCACCGAGTCGTGCGGTGAGTCGAAGACCCGGTGCACGGCCATGGTCAGCTCGACCACGCCGAGGTTCGGACCGAGGTGCCCGCCGGTCCGGGAGACCTTGTCGACCAGGAAACGCCGGATCTCGTCGGCGAGCGCGGGCAGCTCGTCAGGTCCCAGCCGTTTCAGATCCGCCGGTCCGTGCACGGATTCCAGCAGCGTCACTCGCTCCACCTCGCCCTGTGGTTCGGGTCCCCCGATTCGTCCGGTCAGTCTACGGACCACAGGCTGAGACGCCTGTCAGCGTGCGGGGGTCAGCAGGGCGATGCATTCCACGTGGTGGGTCATCGGGAACGCGTCGAACGCCCTGAGCTGGGCCAACTCGTAGCCGTGCTGGGCGAAGGCGGCGATGTCGCGGGCCAGCGCTGCGGGGTCGCACGCGACGTAGACCACACGGGAGGGTCGGCTGCGTGCGATCGCGGTCACCACGACCTTGCCTGCGCCCTTGCGCGGCGGGTCGAGGACGACGACGTCGGGCGGCAGGTCGGTGAACTCGGGTGATTCGAGCACGGCTTCGGTGCGGCCGGTGTGCCAGCTGATCTGCGGCTGGTCGGAGAGGTTGAGCCGGCCGTCGGCGACGGCGCCGTACGACGACTCGACCACGGCGACGGAGCCGCGGTGGCCGACCTGCTCGGCGAGCACGGAGGCGAACAGGCCGACGCCGCCGTAGAGGTCCCAGGCGCGGTCGCCGGGGCGGCAGTCGGCCCAGTCGCCGACGACCTTGGCGAAGGTGTCCGCGGCGGCGGGGTGGACCTGCCAGAAGCCGTCCGCGCGGAGGTTCCACGTGCGGCCGGCGGCCAGTTCGGTGGCCGTGCCGCTGCCTTGCCGCAGTCGGGAGGGGCCGGGGACGGGGCGGCCCCGGCGGATGATGGGCGGGCCGATCTCGGTGACGTGCGTCCGGCCGCCCGCGTCGCGGGTGACGACGAGCTCGGACTTCGGCGGCCACGTGTGGTGGACCACGTCGTCCAGGGCGCCCGGGACGGCGATCACGCAGTCGTCCACGGGGACGACCTGGTGGCTGCGGTGGGCGCGGAAGCCGGGGCGGCCGTCCGGGCCGACGGCCATGCGCATCCTGGTGCGCCAGTCCTCCGGGCCGCCGGGCAGGTCCTCGACGATGACCTCCCAGTCGAGCTTGGCCAGGCGGTGCAGCTGCTCGCTGACCACGGCGGCCTTCAGCTCGCGCTGGGCCTGCCACGACGCGTGCTGCCAGTCGCAGCCGCCGCAGAGGCCGGGACCGGCGAACGGGCACGGCGCCGGCACGCGGTCCGGTGAGGCCTCCAGCACCTCGACGGCGTCGCCGCGGCAGAACGAGCCGCCGGTGTCCTCGGTGATCCGCACGACCACCCGTTCGCCTGGCAGCGCGTGCCGGACGAACACGACGCGGCCCTCGTGCCGGGCCACGCAGTGCCCGCCGTGGGCGACCGCGCCGACCTCGACCTCGATCAGCCGCTGCTTCCAGGTCGCCGTCACTTGCCGTCCTTGTCTTGGCCGCGCTTGTCCAGGCCGCGTCGGATCGCGCCGGGCGCGACCACGTCGTCCTTGTCGGTCACCTTCGAGGATGAGGCCAGCTGCCACGGCACGCTCGTCACCATCACGCCCGGTTGGAACAGCAGCCTGCCTTTGAGCCGCAGCGCGCTCTGGTTGTGCAGGAACTGCTCCCACCAGTGGCCCACCACGTACTCCGGGATGAACACGGTGACCACGTCGCGCGGGTTGTCCGTGCGGACCCGCTTGACGTAGTCGAGGACCGGTTTGGTGATCTCGCGGTAGGGCGACTCGATCACCTTCAGCGGCACCTTGAAGTTCTCCTTCTCCCATTCCCGCACCAGGCGGCGGGTGTCGCCGTCGTCCACGTTGACGGTGACCGCCTCCAGCATGTCGGGCCGGGTGGCCTTCGCGTACGCCAGGGCCCGCAGGGTGGGCATGTGCAGCTTGGAGACCAGCACCATGGCGTGGTTGCGGGCGGGCAGCAGCTTCTGCCGCTCCTGCTGGCGCAGTTCCTCGGCGACCCGGTCGTAGTGCCTGCGGATCGCCGTCATCAGGGCGTAGAGGGCGGCCATCGCGGCGATGGCGATCCACGCGCCGTGCGTGAACTTCGTGATCAGCACGACGACCAGCACCGAGGCGGTGAGCGCCAGGCCGAACGCGTTGATCGACTGCGACCGGCGCATCCGGCGGCGGGCGTTGGGGTCGGTCTCGGTCTTGAGCAGCCGGTTCCAGTGCCGGACCATGCCGGTCTGGCTCATCGTGAACGAGACGAACACGCCCACGATGTAGAGCTGGATGAGCTTGGTGACCTCGGCGTCGAACGCGATGACCAGCACGATCGCGGCGCCGGCGAGGAAGACGATGCCGTTGCTGAACGCGAGCCGGTCGCCGCGGGTGTGCAGCTGGCGTGGCAGGTAGCGGTCCTGGGCGAGGATCGAGCCGAGCACCGGGAAGCCGTTGAACGCGGTGTTCGCGGCCAGGACGAGGATCAGCGCGGTGACCGTGGTGATGAAGAAGAACCCGACCGGGAAGCCCTCGAACACCGCGCCCGCGATCTGGGCCACCATCGTCTTCTGCTCGTAGCCCTCGGGCGCGTTGACGAGCTGGTGCGCCGGGTCAACGGCCATCTTCACGCCGGTGAGCTGGGCCAGCACGATCAGGCCCATCAGCATCGTGACCGCGATCAGGCCCATCATGAGCAGCGTGGTCGCCGCGTTGCGCGACTTCGGCTTGCGGAACGCCGGCACGCCGTTGCTGATCGCCTCCACGCCCGTGAGCGCCGCGCTGCCCGACGAGAAGGCGCGCAGGACGAGGAACACGAACGCCAGGCCCATCAGGTGGTCGTCCCCGGCCCGCAGCTCCAGGCCCGCGCTCTCGGCGCGCAGCTCGTCGCCCATGACGAGGCCGCGGAACAGGCCGTAGCCGATCATGAAGAGGACGCCGGCCATGAACGCGTAGGTCGGGATGGCGAACGCGCTGCCGGACTCGCGGATGCCGCGCAGGTTGATGGCGGTGAGCAGGACGATCGCGGCGACCGCGAACGCGGCCTTGTGGGTGGCGACGAACGGGATGGCCGAGCCGATGTTCGCCGCCGCCGCCGAGATCGAGACGGCGACCGTGAGGATGTAGTCCACGAGCAGGGCGCTCGCCACGGTGAGGCCCGCTCTGCGGCCGAGGTTGACCGTGGCGACCTCGTAGTCGCCGCCGCCGGACGGGTAGGCGTGCACGTTCTGCCGGTAGCTCGCGACCACCGTGAGCATCACGACGACCACCGCCACGCCGACCCACGGCGCCAGCGCGTAGGCCGACAGACCCGCCACCGAGAGCACGAGGAAGATCTCCTCGGGCGCGTAGGCCACGCTCGACATCGCGTCCGAGGCGAACACGGGCAGGGCGATGCGCTTGGGCAGCAGGGTGTGGGCTAGGCGATCGCTGCGGAAGGGCCTGCCGACGAGGAGGCGCTTGGCCGCGGTTGCGAGCTTGGACACGGGTCGAGAGCGTAAGGGGTGGTGACCGGGCGGGCGTCGTCGTCCGGTGGGCGCCGGGTCGCTTGTGACGTGCGTCGCGGGTCCGGGTGGCGGCTCGAACGCGTGGTCACGCGCGTGGCCGGCGCGGTATTCGCTCAGGTGTTCGAGGCGTTGGGCCGTGCGGGACGCGTGCGGCGCCGGACGCACCGCTCTCGTTCACTGATCAGGGACGGTAGGTTCTCCGTAAGCGTCGTTCGGGGAGGCTTTCGTGCACGTGGTGATCATGGGCTGCGGCCGGGTGGGCTCGTCCCTGGCCAAGGCGCTGGAGCGCCTCGACCACCAGGTATCGGTGATCGACAAGGACGCCCAGTCCTTCCGCAGACTCGGCCCGGACTTCCACGGCCAGCAGGTCGTCGGCAACGGTTTCGACCAGAAGGTGCTGATCGAGGCCGGGATCGAGCGGGCGGGCGCGTTCGCGGCCGTGTCCAGCGGCGACAACTCCAACATCATCTCGGCGCGGGTGGCGCGGGAGACGTTCGGGGTGGAGGCGGTGGTCGCGCGGATCTACGACGAGAAGCGCGCCGCGGTGTACGAGCGGCTGGGCATCCCGACCGTGGCGACCGTGCCGTGGTCGACCGACCGGTTCCTGCGGATGCTGCTGCCCGAGGGCACGGCGACCGCGTGGCGCGACCCGTCGGGCACGGTGGCCGTGCTGCCGCTGGAGCTGCACGAGGACTGGGTCGGGCGCACCGTGCGCGACCTGGAGGAGGCCACCGGGTGCCGGGTGGCGTTCGTGATGCGGTTCGGGACGGGTGTGCTGCCGGACTCGAAGACCGTGCTGCAGGAGGACGACCAGGTGTACGTGGCCGCCCTGTCCGGCACCGTGACCGACGTGGCCGCGGCTGCGGCTCACGCGCCCGAGGAGAGCTGAGTGCGTATCGCGATTGCGGGTGCCGGTGCGGTGGGTCGTTCCATCGCGGCCGAGCTGGTGTCCGACGGGCACCAGGTGATGCTAATCGAACGTGACCGCACGCACTTCGAGCCGCACACCGTGGAGCAGGCCGAGTGGGTGCAGGCCGACGCGTGCGAGCTGTCGTCGTTGGAAGACGCGGGGATGCAGCTGTGCGACGTGGTGATCGCCGCGACCGGTGACGACAAGGTCAACCTGGTGGTGTCGTTGCTGGCGAAGACCGAGTTCGCGGTGCGGCGCGTGGTGGCGCGGGTGAACGACCCGGCGAACGAGTGGCTGTTCACCGAGTCGTGGGGGGTGGACGTGGCCGTGTCGACGCCGCGCATCCTGTCCGCGCTGGTGGAGGAGGCCGTGACGGTCGGGGACGTGGTGCGGCTGATGACGTTGCGCCAGGGCCAGGCCAACCTGGTGGAAATCACGCTTCCAGGTGACACACCGCTCGCGGGGTCGCCGGTGAACGGCCTGGCGCTGCCGCGGGACGCCGCTTTGGTGACCATCCTGCGGGGCGGCCGGGTCATCGTGCCGACGCCGGACGACACGCTGGAGGGCGGGGACGAGCTGCTCTTCGTGGCGGCGGCGGACGTGGAGCAGGAGATCCGTTCGGCTCTGGGCTACTGACGCGTCCGGGTTGTCCACAGGCGGTGGAGCTGTCCACAGGCGACGGGTGGGCGGCTCGTTCCCGTCGGTGCCCGCCGGCAGGATGAAAGCAGGGGTCCCCTTGGCGAGGACCCCTGCGCAGCCATTAGGTGGTGGCCTGGTCCAACCACACCAGGTGCACTCGCCGCACGGTCTCATCCGTACTGATCTCGTACCAGGTCCGGGCATTCTCGGCGCACTCCGAGCTGAGGCGGAAATCGCCCTCGACCGAGTTGGACTCGGCACGGTCTGCGTAGGCCAGGCCATAACCCGCGACCCGGGCGTCTTCACCCTCTCCGTACTCCTCCACGATGGCGAACAACCGGGGCGCGTCTTCGCGCGCCACCTCGTGCATCAGCGCCGTGAAGGCCTTTCCCACGTCGACGGTCCGCTCGACTCGGGTCGGCTCGTTCACGCGGTCTTCCTTTCGACGTGGTGGATGAAGTCGGCGAGGTCGTCACCGGTCACGAGGGTGTTGCCCGCTTCTTCGGGAGTGATCAGACACAGCACCTCCGTTCCCCCGATGGACGTGGGCGGCAAAGGCAGGGGCATGCCACGGTCGACCACGCTCGCGTGGTCGCTCAGCAGCACCACCGGCATTGGCGGCCTGACGAGGAAGTAGGTCAGCGGCATGCCTTGGATCGCCAACACCGGCGTCGGGTCGGCGCCGAACCACGGGTGCCGGGCGACGGCCTCGGCCAAGGTGGCGAAGACCGTGAACACACCGAGGTTCGCCGAGACCGGGGTGAGGATGTTCGGCACGAACCTGCCGGGCGCCGACCACCACCTCCGAACCAGGTCGGCATCGGTGGTCGCGTCCGCGAGCGGCCGCAGGTGCGGGCTCAGGACAGGGGCACCGTCGACCGGATCGGCGAAGCGTCCCCCGCGCCAGATGGCTCCGGGCACGACCGGCCACCCGAGGGCGGCGTAGTCCAGGGCCGCTTGCAAGGTGGCCTGTCGAATATCCGGTGTGCTGCTCTGCACCACGACCTCACTTCCGCCCAGGCGATCGCCATCGCCATCGGTTCGCCTGAGAGGAACGCTAGTTCCCCTTTCCGCGATCAACCCAAAATCTCTGTTGGGGTGTCCTCGGCGCGGTTTCGGATGGGTACTCTGGGCGTATGCGGCAGGACAACGAGGCGACGGTAGGTGAGCGCATCGCCTACTACCGCAAGCGCCAGGGCATGACGCAGGAAGTGTTGTGCGGCTTGGTGGGTGGGCGCACCACCGAGTGGCTCAGGCAGATCGAGAACGGCAAACGGGAGGTGGACAAGCTGTCCACCATCGTGGCCGTGGCCGAGGCACTGCGCGTTTCGCCGTCAGCGCTGCTGCCGGGTCCTTTCCGGACGACAGCGCGGCGCACGGATTCCCTCGGCACCGCCCCGGCCATTGTTCCGGACATCGAAGCCGCGATGTTGCGCTACAACGGCATTTCCCCGCTGCTCGGCGTTCCGGATCGGAAACCGGTCACACCGGAACACCTTCGGATCCGAGTGGAAAAAGCATTCCTGCATTCGCAGACCGAGCGGTGGTCCGACATGGCCCCGCTCGTCCCGGGCATGATCGCGGACGCCTGGCACCTGGTGCACGACGCCGGGGACGAGCGCCAACGGCGGGAAGCGTCGAAGTTGCAAGCCCTGGTGTACCGGGTGACGTCAGGGATGCTGGATCGGCTGGGCGAGCCGCACCTGCCCTGGGTCGCCGCCGAGCGTTCGATGCACGCCGCCGAGGAGTCGGACGACCGGTTGCTGATCGCGGGCGGGGCGTGGCGACTGGCGGTCGTCCTCCGCCACGCGGGCCGGCTCACGGAGTCGACCGACGCGCCCGTCGCCGCGGCCGACGCGCTCCGACGGGATCTGGACGTTCCGGAGTCGTACAGCATGTACGGGTCGCTCATGTTGAAAGGCGCAGTCGGCGCCGCCACGCTCGGCGACCACCGGGCCGCGCACGACTACCTGGGCGAAGCCTCCCGGGCAGCGGAGGAGATCGGGGACCGGAACGACTTCTGGCTCGCGTTCGGGCCGACGAACATCGCCATCCACCGCGTCTGGCTCGCACTCGAACTGGGCGATCCGGGTCGAGCCATCGCGGAAGCGGAGCGTGTGCCGTACGACAACCTGCCCCCCGAACTGTCCGAGCGCAGGACTTCGCACCTCATCACCGTCGCCTGGGCCTACTACCTGCGCCGGAAGGACCGCGAAGCGCTGGACGCGCTCACGTTGGCCAGGATGGCCGCCCCGGAACAGCTCCTGTTCACCGGCAGGGTCCACTCGATGCTTCGGGGCATGCTGAAACGCGAACGACGTTCGGTGAAGGCCGACCTGCGCAGGCTGGCGGACTTCGTCGGTGTCGCGGCCTGACCCGCTGGTTTCGAGCAGAACCGCCGACCGGCTCAGTACCTGCTCGGTTGTCCACAGGCGGTGGGCGGGCGGCGCGTTTCCGTCGGTGCCCGCCGGCAGGATGAAAGCAGGGGTCCCCTTGGCGAGGACCCCTGCGCAGCAATCGGGTTGTGGCTGGTCAGACCGGTGGCCGCACCGTCGGATGGCCGGCCTTATCGCGGGTGGTTGATCTCGCCGAACGCCGTTCTGCCGTGCGTCATGATGTCCACCGACACGATGAGCTGGGCTTCGGCCAAGAGGTTGGCGCGCTCCTGCGAGCCGAGCGGCCACTGGCGCGCGGCGTCCAGCAGGTTCTGCGCGATGTCGACCGTGGTGGGTTCCCTGTCGAAGAATTTCACGCGACCCCCTCCGAAGACGGCTGGCCACACGACGTGCGCGAACCCATCAAGGTTAGCGATCGGCGCAGTCGCGAGGGGGATCGGACCTGCCCCACCGGGCCGGCTGGTGTGCCGCGGAACCGGTGGGGCGCAGGTCGGATGAGTCAGCGTTCCTCGGCCCGGGCGGGCGCGGGGTTGGGGTTGTCGGTGGAGGAGTCCAGCAGCCGGTCGTAGATGGTCGGCTCGTGGTCGGCCTCGGCTTGGGCGCGGAGGCGTTCCTCGGCGGCCCGGTTCTCCTCCTCCTCGCGGGCGAGGGTGGCTTTCAGGCGCTTGTCCGAGCGGCGCACCGCCCAGACCGTGGCGATCAGCGCCACCGCCATCAGCGGGTAGCCCATGGCCAGGCGCGCCGCCGCCAGCCAGCCCACCGACGCCTCGTCGTACAGCCACCGCTGCACCACGAACCGCGCCAGGAAGACCAGCGCCCACACGAGGGTGGCGATGTCGTAGTCCCGGACGCTCGCCTTGTCCTTGCGCCACGCCTGGCCCTGGCCGTTGAGGAACGACCAGATCACGCCCGCGAGAGGCCATCTGACCAGGATCGACAGGATGAACCCGCCGCCGTAGACGAGGCTCTGCCAGATGCCGAACAGGAAGAAGCCCTTGGCGTCGCCGGTCCGGTAGGCGATGAACGCGGCGATGCCGACGCCGAAGACCGCCGAGACGGCCGGCTGCACGGAGCCCTTGCGCAGGGCCAGCACGACGCCGATCGCGACCGAGAACGCCAGCGCGCTCCAGATCGCGGGCATGAGCCCGGCGAACGCGTTGACCAGCACGAACACCACGACGGGCAACGAGGAGAACAGCAGGCCGCTCACGCCGCCCATCTGCTCGAGGAGGGTGGGCTGCTTCTCGGACTCGTTCACTTGTGTCATGAAGCGTTCTGCAACTCGTAGTAGGGGTTGTAGAGCACCTTGCGCCCGTCGCGCACCGCGATCCGGCCTCTGGCCTTGATGGTGCGACCCGGCTCGATGCCCGCGATCCGACGACGGCCCAGCCAGACCAGCGTCACGCCCTCGGTGCCGTCGTACAGCTCCGCCTCCAGGGTGGCCGCGGCGTCACGGGGGCACAGCTCCACGCTGCGCAACCGGCCCAACACCGTCACCTCTTGCCCGGACTTGCAGTCGCACGCTCGGATGGCCCCGACGGCCTCGGCTTTTCGAGACAGGTCGTCGGCGTCCAACTCGCTGACGTCGGTGGTCAGCCGACGCACGAGGCGGCGCCAGTAGCCACCCCCAGTACCAGTCATCCCCGACTCCTGGAATGCGCGGGGCCTCGACGACGAAGCCCGTCCAACAGCCAGCGTAACCGGGTGCACCCGACCGGGTATCCGACTGGGGGAGGATCTGCCGTCATGAGCTCGTCACGTGCCGTTCTGCTGCCGGGCACCGCCTCCGACGAGGTGTTCGTGTCCTCGGTGTTCGCCCGCCCGCTGGCCGAGGCCGGGTTGGTGCTGGTCGCGCCCGCGTCACGGGGTGTCCGGGAGCACGTCGAGGCGTTGGACGCCGCCTGGGACGGCACGCCGCTGGTCGTGGGCGGGGTGTCGCTGGGCGCGCACGTGGCGGCGGCGTGGGCGGTGCGGCACCCCGAGCGGTGCGCCGGTCTGCTGGTGGCACTGCCCGCCTGGAACGGCCCGGCGGACGGCGCGCCCGCGGCGTCGGCGGCACGGGCCAGCGCCTCGGTGGTGGAGTCGGAGGGCGTCGAGGCCGCGTTGACCGGCGTCGACGGGTGGCTCGGCGACGAGCTGCGGCGGGCGTGGCCCCGGTACGGCTCGCGGCTCGCCGACGTGCTGAGGGAGGCCGCCGGGTCGTCCGCGCCGACGGTGGCCGAACTGGCGGGGCTCACGGCGCCGGTGGGGGTCGCCGCCTGCACCGACGACCCCGTTCACCCCGTGGAGATCGCCCGGACGTGGGTCGGAGCGCTCCCCCGTGCCGCTCTGCGCACGACGACGTTGGCGGCGCTGGGCGCGGACCGGGAGTCCCTGGGCCGCGCCGCGCTCGACGCCTACCGCTCCGCGTCGGCGGCGGACTGGCTGTACTAGCTCTGCTGCTGCGCCTGGATGTGCCGGGCGATGGCCTCGGGCAGCTCGATCGGCAACGGCGTGCGCACCGGCATCGCCTGCTCGCCGCGCACCACGACCGTGTCCCGCATCAACGCGTAGAGGGCCTCGGTCGCCTGGGCGCTCTGCTCCTCCGTCGGCGCCGCCGCGATGCCCCGCAGCATCCACCGCGGCCCGTCCACGCCGACCACCCGCAGGTGCACCTCGTTGTTGCGGGCGGTGATCTCCTCGCCCCACTCGCCGTTCTCCCGCAGGATCCGGAAGCCGTCGCTCTTGAACTGGGCGATCATCTCGCCGCTCACGTCCGGCCACAGCCGGTCCTGCTTCGGCGCGGCGAACGCGCTCACGGTGAGCTGGCCGACGGTCGTCAGCAGGTGCACCGCCCGCACCGCGCCCGCCGGGTCCATCTCCACCTGCAACTGCACGCCCTCGGGCACGGGCAGCCGGATCGAGCCGAGGTCCAGCCGGTTCAGGCCGTCGTCCGGGGCCCACGTCGAGTCGAACGGCCCGTCCTCGACCTCCTCCACGCCGTCGAACTCGACCTCGGGTTGCGCCGTCCCCCGGTTCGCGGAGTGCCTACCGCGCTTGCGGCGCTTTCCGAACATCGCCTTCACCCCTCCGTCCGGGCGAGCACGTCGTGCCCGCCTGTAGAGCCGTAGCCGCCCGCGCCCCGTGCGGAGTCGGGCAGCTCGTCGACTTCGCGGAACACCGCGTGCTCCACCTTCTGCACCACCAGCTGGGCGATCCGGTCACCGCGCGTCAGCACTACGGGCTCGCGCAGGTCGTGGTTCACCAGGCACACCTTGATCTCGCCCCGGTAGCCCGCGTCGATCGTGCCCGGGGTGTTGACCACGCTCAGGCCGACGCGCGCGGCCAGGCCGGAACGCGGGTGCACGAACCCCGCGTACCCCTCCGGCAACGCGATCGCGACACCAGTGCCTACCACCGCGCGCTCCCCCGGTTCGATCACCACGTCGGTGGTGGTCACCAGGTCGGCGCCGGCATCACCCGGTCGGGCGTAGGCCGGGAGCGGCACGGCGGGATCGAGCCGGGACAACAGGACCTCGACGCTGGGCACGGCGCGCGAGACTACCCTGGTGGCGTGAGCGAGACTGCTGTGACCGCCCCGATCGCGTTCCGCGAGCGGTTGTACGTGCCCTGGTGGGGTTGGCCGCTGCCGCTGGCCGCGGCCGTGCTGCTGGCCGCCGAGATCCACATGGGGTTCCCCGGCGTGCGGTCGTGGCTGCCGTACGTGATCACCGTGCCGCTGGCCGTGCTGCTGATCGTGCGGATGGGCTCGGCGAAGGTGGAGGTGTCCGGCGGCGAGCTGCGGGTCGCCTCGGCGCACGTGCCGCTGGAGCTGCTCGGCGAGGTCGAGGTGTTCGACTCGAAGGACAAGCGGAAGGCGATGGGCCCGAACCTGGACCCGATGGCGTTCGTCACGCACCGGGGTTGGGTCGGGCCGATGGTGAAGGTCGAGCTGCGCGACCCGGCGGACCCGACGCCGTACTGGCTGTTCAGCGTGCGTTCGGCGGAGGAGCTGGCGGCGTTGCTGCGCGATCGGTGACGTGGGTCGGCAACGGGGACTGGGCGCCACCCCGGCGGTGGGGGTGAGCGCCCAGGTCTGGTCGTAGGTGCGTGTTCGGTCGTGCCGCGGCGCCGGTCGTGCGGTGGCGCCGTGCCGGTCGATCCGGCGGTGGTGCTGGTCGTGCGGTGTCGTGCGGGTTCGTGCCCGGTGGACGTGCCTCAGGCGCAGTCGCGGCAGATGTACTGGCCGTTGACTTCCTCGGCCAGCCTGCTGCGGTGGTGCACCAGGAAGCACTTCGAGCACGTGAACTCGTCCGCCTGCTTCGGCAGGACCTTGAACGTGAGCTCCTCACCGGACAGGTCGGCGCCCGGCAGCTCGAAGTTCTCGGCGGTCGCGTCCTCGTCGATGTCGACGACCCCGGACTGCGTTTCATTGCGCCGCGCCTTCAGCTCCTCGAGGGAGTCCTCAGCGAGTTCGTCCGCCTCGCTGCGACGCGGTGCGTCGTAGTCGGTCGCCATACTTCTTTCACCCCTGCGGTCAACGGAGACTGTTCGTGTCGCTGGTTAACGCACCAGCGCCCCTATTTGTGCCCTCCGTCCCCAGTGACGGAGGTCTCGCTCGTGCGGCCGGGCGCCAACCCCCTGTTCGTCGACGCTTTCCGGTGTCCGGCGGTGCGCGGAGCGCCGAGAGGGTAGCTCATTGATCGGGCGGTCGCGCAGCGGGTTCCCCCTAATTGAGCAGACGGGTGACAGGCCCTTCCCACGCTGGCCAGATAGGCTTGGACGGGCACCACCCACCCGGTCCTCCCGTGCTCCGCCGCCAGACCAGGGCGTTGACCGTCCGCGACCGGGTGATCGCACCCCGCCACAACCCCGCCCGAGACGCGGGGCGGTGGGGAGCGGCATAGCCTGATCACTGTCAACACTGCGCCAGGGGAGGTCGACGGACGTGGGACGACCCGGTACGGGGAGCAGCGGGTCGTCGCGGTACCGGAAGCGGCGACCGTTGCCGGCGCTCGTCCTGTTCCTGGTGCTCGCCGTGACCGCCGTCGTGGTGTGGAACCGCGTGCTGACGGACGCGGGCGACGTGGACGCGGCGATCAAGTGCAACCCGCCCGGCGGGGTGCCGGCGCCGTCGTCGGGCGCGCCCGTCGCGCCGGCGGCCGAGCCGGTGCCCGCGTTGGGGACGGTGCTGGCGCACGACGCCCTGGACCGGACCGACCCGGTGCCGGTCGGCAGCGTGCAGTTCCGCGTGTTCAACGCGAGCACGCAGCGCAACCAGGCGCGGTTCGTGGCGACGACGTTGGCCGAGCTGGGCATGAAGCAGGCGGCCGAGCCGGGCAACGACCCGGTGTACCCGGCGCAGGACATGGACTGCCGCGGCCAGATCCGGTTCGGCGCGCCCGGCGCGGGCGCGGCGCGGACGTTGAGCCTGGTCGAGCCCTGCCTCGAGCTGGTGCGCGACGAGCGCCAGGACGCGACGGTGGACGTGGCGATCGGGCAGAAGTTCAGCGAGGTGAAGCCGAACAGCGACGCCCGCAAGGTGCTCGACCAGCTCGCGGAGTGGGCGATGCAGCAGCCGGAGCAGCAGGGCGGCCAGGCGGCCGAGGGCTCCACCCCGCTCTCGTTGAACGCCGACAACCTCAAGGGCGCCCGCGACATCACCTGCTGACCACGCCACCCCGCGCGTGTCGAACGCTCAGCGCCCGAGGGACGCGGAGGTTCGACACGCGGGGTGGTCAGACCTTGCCGAAGCCGCACTCCACGAGAGCGGTGAAGAGGGCGTCGGCGATGCCCGGCGCGGCGGCGAAGGTGGCGTCCGCGCCCAGCTCCGGGGCCTCACCCGCCAGGTGGACGACCGCGCCCGCCTCACGGGCCACCAGCGCGCCCGCCGCCCAGTCCCACCGGCCGAGGCCGTGCTCGGCGTAGGCGTCCAGCCGGCCCGCCGCCACGGCGCACAGGTCCAACGACGCCGCACCGGCCCGCCGCATGTCCCGCACCCTGGTCGCCAGGCCCGCCCACGCGTCCGCCTGCCGCTGCCGCCGCTCCGCCCGGTAGGCGAAGCCGTAACCCAGAAGGGACAGGTCCAATCGGGTGGCGTCGGAGACCCGGAGCCGCCGACCGTCCAACCAGGCCCCGCCGCCCCGCGCCGCCGTCCACACCCGACCGCCGACGGGTTCCACCACCGCACCGGCCACGGACTCGCCGTCGACCTGCGCGGCGATCGACACGGCGTACTGGGGGATGCCGTAGAGGTAGTTCACGGTGCCGTCGATCGGGTCCACGACCCAGGTCAGGCCCTCGAGAGCGGCGCTGCCGCCCTCCTCCTCCCCGATCACGGGCTCACCCGGCCGCAACTCGGCGAGCCGCTCCCGGACGAGCTGTTCGGCCGCGCGGTCGGCCGCGGTCACCACGTCGGTGGCGCTGCTCTTGGTGTCGACATCGGTCACGGCGGCATCGCGCGTGGTCACGACCAGCTCGCCCGCCTCGCGGGCCACGAGCACGGCGACATCGACCAATGAGCGCGGATCGAAACGCAACTGTTCCTCCTGCGTCACTCTCACGGGACTATCGGAGACCTGCAGGCTAATGTCTGCGGCCACGGTTACTGAATCGAGTAGGAAGGGCCACGGGGATGGGCATGACCCGCGGGTTCGGCGTGGACATCGGCGGTTCCGGCATCAAGGGCGGGCTCGTGGACCTCGAAGCGGGGGCGCTGGACGGTGAGCGCCTGCGCATCACCACGCCCCAGCCGTCGACCCCGGACGCGGTCGCCGACGTCGTCGCCGAGATCGTCGAGAAGTTCAACTGGGACGGTCCCGTCGGCGTCACCCTGCCGTGCGTGGTGAAGCACGGTGTCGCGCACTCCGCCGCGAACGTCGACAAGGGGTGGATCGGCACGGACGCCGCGGCGCTGTTCGCCGAGCGGCTCGGCCGGCCGACCGACCAGGTCGTCGTCCTCAACGACGCCGACGCGGCCGGCATCGCCGAGATGCGGTTCGGTTCCGGTGTCGACCGGGACGGCCTGGTGGTCCTGCTGACGTTCGGCACGGGCATCGGCAGCGCCCTGTTCCTGGACGGCAAGCTCGTGCCCAACACCGAGTTCGGCCACCTCGAGGTCGACGGCCACGACGCGGAGAAGCGCGCCGCGGCCTCGGTGAAGGAGGACAAGGGCCTGACGTGGGCCGAGTGGACGCCCCGCGTGTCCCGGTACATCAACGTGCTGGAGGACCTGATCTGGCCGGACCTGGTCATCGCGGGCGGCGGTGTCAGCAAGAAGGCGGAGAAGTGGCTCCCGCTGCTCGAGGTGCGCACCGAGGTGGTGGCCGCCGCGCTGAAGAACGACGCGGGCATCGTGGGCGCCGCCGTGGCCGCCGCGCAAGGTCTCCGGCACTGATTTACGCGGCGTTCCACCTGCGAGAACGCGTGCCGGACCACCTCGGATGACGCCGGGGGGCAACGGCACGCGATTCTCGTCGTTACAATGGAACGGTGCCCCGCTGACGAACGATCCGGCGGGGGATCCCCCGTACTCAGGCGACCGAGGTTCGCGCCCTTCGGTCGGCCTTGATCGACAGTCGCGAAAGGGCGTACGTGGCAGCCGCGAAGACGACTCAGGCAGCTAAGGCTGACGCCGAGGAGACGCCCAAGGCCACCTCGGCGAGGAAGGCCCCGGCGAAGAAGCCGGCGGCGAAGACCGCCGCGGCGGGGAAGACGGCCACGCGGGCGCCGCGCAAGACGGCCGCCAAGGCCGCCGCTGCCGCGCCTGGCAAGGTGAAGAAGGACGGCGAGGAGCCCGAGGACCTCGAAGGCGCTCCAGACGCCGAAGACCTGGTCGACGACGTCGAGTTGATCGACGAGCCGGTCGAGGAGGAGCCCGCCGAGGAGGAGGCCAAGCCCGGCGAGGGCGACTTCGTCTGGGACGAGGAGGAGTCGGAGGCCCTGCGGCAGGCCCGCAAGGACGCCGAGCTCACCGCCTCGGCCGACTCGGTCCGCGCCTACCTCAAGCAGATCGGCAAGGTCGCCCTGCTCAACGCGGAGGAGGAGGTCGAGCTCGCCAAGCGCATCGAGGCCGGCCTCTACGCCGCCGAGCGGGTGCGCCGCGCCGAGGACGAGCAGGAGAAGCTGACCCCCCAGATGCGCCGCGACCTGCGGTGGATCGTGCGGGACGGCGAGCGGGCCAAGAACCACCTGCTGGAGGCGAACCTCCGGCTCGTGGTCTCGCTGGCCAAGCGCTACACCGGTCGTGGCATGGCGTTCCTGGACCTGATCCAGGAGGGCAACCTCGGCCTGATCCGCGCGGTGGAGAAGTTCGACTACACCAAGGGCTACAAGTTCTCCACGTACGCGACGTGGTGGATCCGCCAGGCGATCACCCGCGCGATGGCCGACCAGGCCCGCACCATCCGCATCCCGGTGCACATGGTCGAGGTCATCAACAAGCTGGGTCGCATCCAGCGCGAACTGCTCCAGGACCTGGGCCGCGAGCCCACCCCGGAGGAGCTCGCCAAGGAAATGGACATCACCCCGGAGAAGGTGCTGGAGATCCAGCAGTACGCCCGGGAGCCCATCTCGCTCGACCAGACGATCGGCGACGAGGGCGACAGCCAGCTCGGTGACTTCATCGAGGACTCCGAGGCCGTGGTGGCGGTGGACGCGGTGTCGTTCACGCTGCTGCAGGACCAGCTGCAGTCGGTGCTGGCGACGTTGTCCGAGCGCGAGGCGGGTGTGGTGCGGCTGCGGTTCGGCCTCACCGACGGCCAGCCGCGCACGCTGGACGAGATCGGCCAGGTCTACGGCGTGACGCGCGAGCGGATCCGGCAGATCGAGTCGAAGACGATGTCGAAGCTGCGCCACCCGTCGCGGTCGCAGGTGTTGCGCGACTACCTGGACTAGTACCCGGGCTGAAGATCACGCAGAGCCAGGGCCCCTCGACCGTTCGGTCGAGGGGCCCTGGTTTTTGTGCGCTTCTTCACCCGAATGGCCGCTGCCGTCGATCACTCTCCGTGGTGTCCTGGGTGTGGCGCGGCCGCCGGGGGGCGGCACGGGGCGCGCCGAAGCAGGGGGAATTCGCATGAGTGAACGTCGCACTGAAGCACGCCTTTCGCGCCTGGCCTCGGCCGAGGCGTTGGACCGGCAGCCGTGGCCGGAGCACGTCAACAACGGCGAGGAGGGCGACTACCCGCACGTCGCCAACTACAGCAAGGGCCTGCCGCACGACGAGGCGGGCGAGGTGCGCCCGGAGGCGTACAACACGCTGCTCAGGGCCCTGTCCACGGGTCGGACGGAGGACTTCGAGCGCATCCCGCTGGGCCGGGGCGTCAAGCTCACCAACCCGCAGGCCGGCCTGGCGTTCGACCTGGAGGGCCCGGACCCGCAGTCGCTGGCCCTGCCGCCCGCGCCGCGCATCGACAGCGCGCGCAACTCGGCCGAGGCGGTCGAGCTGTACTGGATGGCGCTGACCAGGGACGTCCCGTTCGGCGAGTACGACCGGCACCCCTTGATCGCGCAGGCGGCCGACGAGCTGTCGCGGTTGAGCGACTACCGGGCGCCGAAGGTCGACGGCCGCGTCACGCCCGCCACGATCTTCCGCGGCGGCACGCGCGGTGACCTGCGGGGACCGTTCCTGTCGCAGTTCCTGCTGCGCGACATCCAGTACGGCACGCTGCGCGTCCAGCAGCTGCACGACACCGTGCGGCCGAACCGCGACTTCCTGACCGACTTCGACGCGTGGCGCGCGGTGCAGGAGGGCGCGACCACCAAGCCGATCAAGCGGGACCACGTCAACCGCCGGTACCTGCGCAACGGCCGTGACGTGGCCAACTACGTGCACTTCGACGCGTTGTACGAGGCCTACCTCAACGCGGCGCTGATCCTGCTGGACCTGGGCGCGCCGGTCGACGCGGGCAACCCGTACCGGCACTCGGCCAACCAGGTCGGCTTCGGCACCTACGGCGCGCCGCACCTGTTGTCGCTGGTGACCGAGGTGGCGACGCGGGCGTTGAAGGCGATGTGGTTCCAGAAGTGGTACGTGCACCGCAGGCTGCGGCCGGAGGCGTTCGGCGGCCGGGTCCACGCGCACCTGTCCGGGATGCGCGACTACGCCATGATCGACCGCGAGGTGCTGGACTCGGAGGCGGTCAAGCTCTCCTACGAGAAGCACGGCTCGTACCTGCTGCCGCAGGCGTTCCCGGAGGGCTCGCCGACGCACCCGTCCTACGGCTCGGGTCACGCGACCGTCGCCGGCGCGTGCGTCACGGTGCTGAAGGCGTGGTTCGACGAGTCGTGGGTGCTGCCCGACCCCGTCGTGGCCAACGCCGACGGCACCGCCCTCGTGCCCTTCACCGGTGGCGAGGCGCTCACCGTGGGCGGCGAGCTGGACAAGGTGGCGGCGAACATCGCGACCGCCCGGAACATGGCCGGCGTGCACTGGCGGACCGACTTCACCGAGGCCGTGCTCCTGGGCGAGGCGGTCGGCATCGGGATCCTGCGGGACCACGTCCGGGTCAACCACGAGGACGCGTCGTTCGGCCTGACCCGGTTCGACGGGCGGCGCCTGACCATCTGAACGGTCGGTGAAGCGGCCCGTGAACCGGACGGATCATGTCCGGATCGTGGAACGCGAGGCCGTGTTCGCTCTGGGCTGACCAAAGTGTTACCCGTCACAGCGCCGCCGGCCGCGAACCGCCCTTCTGGAGCATCAAGGGTGCGTCGAACGCCGTATTCGCAGGTCGGAAATCCGTTGCCACGACAGCGGAACGTGAGCACGGGCGGATCGAACCGGTGGAACCGACAGGTTCCGACCACCCGGGCGCCGGGTAAATGAGGAGTGACGCGGGTCGCCACGGTCAGGGGAACACTGACTTCCGCCCGAACGTCTGCAAGAGTGAAGGCAGCGAACACGGCGCACCCGCCAGATGCGAAGTGGTCGCAGCTAGGTGTGAGGGCACCGATCCCCGGTGCCGGGACGGAGGGAGATTTCCATGACTACGACGCTCACCCGCCCCGCGTTGACCGCTGCCGACCGCTGCGACCGCTGCGGGGCTGCTGCCCAGGTTCGCGCCGTGCTCCCCTCCGGGGGCGAGTTGCTGTTCTGCGGGCACCACGCCCGTGAGCACAGCACCAAGCTGCGTGAGCTCGCTGCCGAGTTGCAGCAGGGCTGAACACCACGGGTCCCAGGCACGGGACCCGTAGCACCCTAGCCGTCCGGGGCGGGGATCCGAGAGGATCCCCGCCCCCCTCATTTCGGCGGACGCGCTCGCCGTGGTCTCGCCGATACTGGTGGTGACGGACGCGGGCGGGAGTGGTGCGTGGTGATCGAGTCGGTCGACCTGGTGGTGGCGGCGCTGGCCGCCGGTGCGGTGGCGGGCGTGACGGACACGGCCTCGACCGCCGTGAAAGACGCGTACCAGGGCCTGAAGTCGCTGACACGGCGCGCGTTGCGCCGCGGTGGGGTGACGGAGGTGCCGACCGATCCGGAGGAGTTGACGGCCGCTCTGACGGCCGCGGACGCCGGGTCGGACGTCGAGCTGGTCGCCGCCGCACGCGAGGTGTTGGCGCTGGCGGACCCCGACGCCGCGGCCAAGTACCGCATCGACGTGCACGACAACCAGGGCGTGCAGGTCGGCGACGGCAACACGATGACGCTGAACTTCGGCCGCGAGTAGCTCCGCCGTGCAGGTCCACGACAACGTCGGCGTGCAGGTCGGTGACGGGAACACCCAGCACCTCCACCTGCCGCCGGCAGCGCCGGTGACGTGGCCCGTGCGGGTCGGCGTGCTGCCGCCGGTCGCGGACCGGTACCAGCACCGGGAAGCCGAGTCCCGGTTGGCCGGGACGTCCGCGGTGCTGTCCGGTTTGGGCGGTGTGGGCAAGTCCCAGGTGGCCGCACGCCACGCGCACGCGGTGTGGCGGGACGAGTCGGTGGACCTGGTGGTGTGGATCGCCGCCGTGACGCGGGTCGCCGTGATCAGCGCCTACGCGGACGCGGCCGGCCGGGTCCGGCTCGATCCCGGTGGCACGCCCGAGGACGCGGCGGCCGCCTTCCAGACGTGGCTCAGCTCGACCGGCCGGCGGTGGCTGGTCGTCCTCGACGACGTCCAGGATCCCGCCGACCTCAAGGGCTTGTGGCCGCCGAACACCCCGACCGGCCAGGTCGTCGTGACGACCCGGCGCCGTGACGCCGCGCTGTCCCGCGACGACCGCCGGTTGGTCGAGGTGGGCGTGTTCACCGAGGCCGAGTCACTGGCCTACCTGACCGCGAAGCTACCCGGCCACGACCAGCTCGCGGCCCTGGCGGACGACCTGGGCCACCTGCCGCTGGCCTTGGCGCAGGCGGCGGCGTTCATCGCGGACAAGCCGCTGCTCACCGTCGCCGACTACCGCAAGCGCTTGGCCGACCGCCGTTCCCTGGCCCAGGTGCTGCCGGAGGAGGGCGAACTGCCCGACGAGCACCGGGCCACGGTCGCGGCGACCTGGTCGTTGTCGATCGAACGCGCCGACGCGCTGCGCCCGGCAGGGCTCGCGCGGCCACTGCTGGAGATCGTCAGCCTGCTCGACCCGGCAGGCACCCCGGTCGCCGTGCTCACGGCCGGCAACGTCCTGGCGCACCTGGCCGCCGGCGCCGACGACGTCCACGACGCTCTCGGCTGCCTGCACCGGCTGAGCCTCATCACGCTCGACAGCAGCACGATCCAGGCGCACGCCCTGCTCCAGCGCGCGGTCCGCGACACCGTCGAGCCGGCACGCCTCACTCCCCTGGCCCACCTCGCCGCGGACGCGCTCCTGCTGACCTGGCCGGGGTACGAGGCGAACAGCGCGCTGGCCGGCACGTTGCGGTCCGCCGCGGCAGCCCTCCACACCAACACCACACCGGCGCTCTGGCAGCCCACGGGCCACGCGATCCTGTTCCACTCGGGCAGGTCCTTGGGCGAGGCGGGCCTGCACACCGACGCCATCGACTACTTCCGCGAGCTGCGACGACAGGCTGAGCACCACCTCGGGCCCGACCACGGGGACGGCTTGGCCGCGCGCAACGAGATCGCCACCTGGACCGGCCGGGCGGGGCGGCACGACGAGGCCGTCGCCGAGGACGAGCGGTTGGTGGCCGACACGACCCGGATCCTGGGTCCCGACGACGTGAACACCCTCGCCGCGCGCAGCAACCACGCGCACTGGCTCGCCCGGAGCGGCGATCACGCTGGGGCGATCGCCGAGCTCGAACGGATCCTCGCCCACCGGATCGAGGTCTTGGGCCCCGACCACCAGCACACCCTCGGCACCCGGCACAACCTGGCCGGGTGGCGGGCCGCGGCGGGCGACCACGCGGGGGCGATCGCCGAGTTCGAACGGGTGGTGGCCGACCACGTCCGCGCGCTCGGGCCGGACCACCCGCAGACCCTCACCGCCCGCTACAACCTGGCCGCGTGGCGCGGGATGGCGGGCGAGCACGATCGGGTCGTCGGCGAGTTCGGCCGGCTCGTCGTCGATCGCGGGCGCGTCCTGGGCGTCGACCACCCCGACACCCTCATGACCCGGTTCAACCTCGCGCTCGCCCGCTTGAAGTCCGGGGACCTCGCGACCGCGGTGGCCGAGACGCGGGAACTGCTCGCCGACCACGTCAGGGTGCTCGGGCCCGACCACCCCGAGACGGTGATCATCCGACGAGCGGTCCGGGAGTGGTCAGACCTCGCCCAGGACGGGCTCGAAGGCGAGCTCGGCGGCGCCGACGAGCTTGGCGTCACGGCCGAGGGGCGACGAGACGATCCTGGTGCCGCCGACCGCGCGTGACACCAACGACCGCTGCTGCACGGTGCGCCGCAGCTGGTCCACCAACGACTCCGGCAGCGCGGTGAACAAGTCGCCCAGCACCACCAGTTCCGGCCCGAGCATGTTGACCACCGTGATCAACCCCATGGCCAGCCACTCGGTGAACTCGCCCAACCGGTGCGCGACGCTGTCCGGCGAGCCGGCCAGCGACCGCAGCTCCGCCACCACCGTGCCGCGCGGCGCGTCCTCCGGCAGGGACAGGGCACGGCACAGCGCCGCCTCGCCGACCTCGGTCTCCCAGCAGCCCTGGCAGCCGCAGTAGCACCGACGGCCGCCGGGGCGCACGACCATGTGCCCCAGTTCGCCGACGTACCCGCCGGTGCCGCGCAGCGGCTGGCCGCTGGAGATCACGCCGCCGCCGATGCCGACGTCGGCGGAGATGTAGACCACGTCCGACGAACCGCGGGCCGCGCCGCGCACGTGCTCGGCCAAGGCGCCCAGCTCGGCGTCGTTGCCGACCTGGACGGGGACCTTGAGCACCGACGACAGCCGTTCGCCCAACGCCACGTCGGTCCAGTGCAGGTTCGGCGCCTCGTGCACGAGGCCGTCGGCGCGGCGCACCACACCGGGCACCGAGACGCCGACGCCGACCGCCCGCACGTCGAGCTCGTCGGCCAGGAGCTTGGCCGAGTCGGCGATGTGCGTGATCACCTCGCCGGGGTCGCGGGACCGGTGGTGCAGGTTCCACGAGTCCCGGCCGAGGATGTCGCCGCCGAGGCCGACCATGGCCATCGCCACCTGCTCGACGCGGACGTCGATGGCCATCACCACGGCCGCGTGCGGCTGCGGCAGCACGAGCAGTGACGGCCGGCCGGCGCCGGAGCGCTGCGCCGGCACGCGTTCGGCCACCACGCCGGACTCGGCCAGGCCGTCCACCAGGGCTTTGATCGTGCTGCGGTTGAGGCCCAGCTCAGCCGCCAGCGACGCCCTGGTGGAGGGCCCGTCCACGTGCAGTCGGCGCAGCAGCGCCGTTCGGTTGTGCCTGCGGACCTCGTCGGGTCGGGCTCCCGCGGTCGGTGTGCTCACGTCAGCGGACGGCGGACGCCGCCCGGCGGCGGGACAGCGCGTCGACGCTCGCGGCCAGGAGCAGCACCAGGCCGGTCACGATGAACACCACGGCGGCGGGCTGGTCGAGCAGGCCCATGCCGTTCTGGATGATCGCGAGCACCGCGCCACCGATGACCGCGTCGCGCAGCTTGCCCTTGCCGCCGAACAGCGACGTGCCGCCGATCACGGCCGCGCCGACCGCCATCAGCAGCGTGTTGCCGCCACCGGCGTTCGGGTCGACCGAGCCGACCTTCGAGGAGTAGACGATCGCGCCGATGGCCGCCATCGAGGAGGCGATCACGAACACGCTCATCCGGATCTGCGCCACGTTGATGCCGGCGCGGCGGGCCGCTTCCTGGTTGCCGCCGACGGCGTAGACGTGCCGGCCGTAGCGGGTGCGTTCGAGCACGAACGTGCCGATGACCAGCAGCACGAGCACGATCGGCACCACGAACGGCACGCCGGTGATCACCACGAGGTCGCTCTTGGAGCGGTTGAGCGTCAGCGCGTAGGTGGCCACCGCGCCCAGCACGAGGACCGCGCCGACCTTGACCAGCACGATCGGGGTGGGCGACGCGACCAGGCCGCGGCGCAACCTGCTGAAGTGGCGGCCGAGCACGACCGCACCGTAGCCGCCCGCAGCGAGGACGAACAGCGCCCACGAGCCCGCCGTGCTCAGGTTGCCGTTGGCGACGTTGAAGATGATGTCGTCGCGCAGGCCGAGCGTGCCGCCCTCGCCGATGAACTGGAGGATGACGCCGCCCCAGGCCAGGAACAGCGCCAGGGTCACCACGAACGACGGGATGCCGACGCGGGCGACGAGGAAGCCGGTGATGCAGCCGATGGCGGCGCCGACGCAGACGGCCAGCAGCATCTCGACCCACGGGTTGGCGGGCACGCCGATCAGGGCGACGGCCAGTGCCACCACCGACAGGGCGACGCCCGCCCAGATGCGCATGATCCCGGCCAGCACGGCGGCCAGCGCCAGCAGGCCGCAGAAGAGGTAGAAGACGGTGTCGCCCATGCCCCCGAGCAGGTTGCCGCCGTGGATCAGGTGCAGCGCCATCACCGAGGCGGTGACGCCGGACGCGGTGCCCGCGGACAGGTCGATCTCGCCCAGGAGCAGGACGAACACCAGGCCCATGGCGATGATCACGACGCTCGCGCCCTGCGCGAGGAGGTTGGCGATGTTGCCCAGGGTGAGGAAGGTGTCCGCGAGGGAGCTGAACACGATCAGCAGCACGACCACGCCGAGCAGCGCGGGCAGGGAGCCGAGTTCGCCGCCGCGCAGCCGGGCCGCGTAGTCGCGCACCGCCTCGCCGGTGGACTGGGACGTGGTGTCGATGCCGAAGTCGGAGATCGCCGCGCCCTGGGGCGCGTCCGGTGCGGTCTCGCTCGTGGTGTTGGACATGCTGCGTTCCTCGTCGTGGGGAGCTTTGCTGTGCCGGTGTCGATCCGAGGCAGGCATCAGATGATCGCGGTTTCGGGGCGGGCGATGCCCAGGTCCCCGGAGCGGCCGGCGGTGATCAGCTCGACCACCTGGCCGTGGGTGACGTCCTTGGTGTTGACCTCGGCCGCCATCCGGCCCAGGTACAGGCACGCGATGCGGTCCGCGACCTCGAACACGTCGTTCATGTTGTGGCTGATCAGCACGACACCCAGGCCCTGCTCGGCCAGCCGGCGCACCAGGTCGAGGACCTGGCGGGTCTGCGCGACGCCCAGCGCCGCGGTCGGCTCGTCCAGCAGCACGACCTTGCTGTTCCACAGCACGGCCTTGGCGATGGCCACGGTCTGCCGCTGGCCGCCGGACAGCGACGCGACCTGCGTGCGCACCGACTTGACCGTGCGCACCGACAGCGAGGTCAGCGTCTTGCGGGCGGCCTGCTCCATGTCGGCCTCGTCGAGCATGCCCAGCTTGCCGCGTTCCCGGCCGAGGAACATGTTCTGCACGATGTCGAGGTTGTCGCACAGCGCGAGGTCCTGGTAGACGACCTCGATGCCCAGGTGCGCGGCGTCACGCGGGCCGTGGATGTGCACTTCCTCGCCGTCGAACAGGACCTGACCGGAGTCGGTCGGGTGGATGCCCGCGATGCACTTGACCAACGTCGACTTGCCCGCGCCGTTGTCGCCGACGAGGGCGGTCACCTGGCCCGGGTGCACGTCGAAGTCGATGTCGTGCAGGACGTGCACGGGACCGAAGCTCTTGTTGATGCCGCGCAGCTCGAGGATCGGCTCGCTCACTGGAATTCCTCCGTCTAACCCGTCTGAAGGGGTCCAACCCGTTCTCGGGTGCAGCCCCACACGTGGGTGGGCGCGCCGGAACGGGGTGCGTCTGGCACACCCCGCCCCGGCGCGAGCCTTGACTTACTTGATGCCGAGCTCGGTGCAGACGGCGGCCAGGTCGGCGACGCAGACCTCCGACGCCTTGACGAAGCCGGCGTCGATGACGACCTTGACCTTGTCCTTGGTGATCAGCTGCGGCGTGAGCAGCACGGACTTGACCTCACGCTTGCCCGTGGGGTCGTTGACGGACGCGGTGGCGATCTTGTCCGCGGCGGCGGTGTCGTTCTTGGCCAGCGCGGCGGCCAGCTTGGCGGTGGCCTCGGCCTCCTCGTTGATCGGCTTGAACACGGTCATGAACTGGTCGCCGCGCAGGATGGCCTGCAGGCCCTCCGGGGTGGCGTCCTGGCCGGTGACCGGGACCTTGCCGTTCAGGCCGTACTTCTTCAGCACGGTGATGATCGCGCCCGCGAGGCCGTCGTTCGCGGCGACGACGCCGTCCACCTTCTGGCCGTTGCCGGTCAGGATCTGCTCGAAGGTGGTGCCACCGACCTGGTTGTCCCACTTGTCGATCGGCTTCGACTGGACGAGCTTCAGGTCGCCGGCCTCGTACTTGGGCTTGAGGACCTTCTGCTGGCCGTTGTAGAACAGCGTCGCGTTGTTGTCCGTCGGCGCGCCCTCGATCTCGATGATCTCGGCCGGCTTCTTGCCCGGCGCCAGCGCGGCGAGGCCCTCGACGAGGCCCTGGCCCTGCAGCTCGCCGACCTTCTCGTTGTCGAACGAGACGTAGTACTTCGAGCTGCCGCCCAGGTTCAGCCGGTCGTAGTCGATGACCGGGATGCCCTGCGCCTCGGCCTTCTTCGCGACCGTCGCGCCGATCTCGCTGTTCGGCGTGGCGATGATCAGCACCTTGACGCCGGCGTTGATCATGCCGTCGGCGAGCGTGGAGAACTTCTGCACGTCGCCCTGGGCGTTCTGGATGTCCGCCTGGAGGCCCTCGGCCTCCAGCGCCTTCTTCAGGAGCGGCTTGTCGAAGCCCTCCCAGCGCGCGGAGCTGGCGGTCTCGGGGAGGATGACGCCGACCTTCGCGCCGCCCGAGCCGCTGTTCGTGTTGGTGTCCGACGCGGGGGTGTTCCCGCCGGACGTGTTGGCGCCACATGCCGTCATGGCAACGGCGAGGCCGGTGCCAAGGGCGATGAGAGCGAGGCTCTTGCTGCGCATCCGCCATCCCTTTCACGCAGGAGCGTAAATGTTGTGGCGCACAACGTATGCCGGGACAGGCGGTGACCGGAAGCACACTTGACCGGTAAAGTAGGCACGATGCGCTAACGACGAGGTAACCGAACGGACATCTGACTACGTCTAATGCAGTAACCGGTTACGGCAGGTCACAACAAAGGTCACCACGAGCGCAGCGTGGCGATCCGCTCCTCGAGCTGTTCGATGCTGGCCATCGCCGTCGGCGGGCCCCCGCAGTACTCGCGCAGCTGGTTGTGGATCTTGCCGTGCGGCTTCTTCGTGCGGTGGTGGTGCATGGCCACGAGGGTGTTGAGCTCCTTGCGCAGCTGCGCCAGCCGTTCCTGCACGCTCGCCGGGCGGGTCGCGGCCGGTGGCGGCGCCGGCGCGGCGACCTGGCGCTTGCTGGCCTCGACCAGCTGCTTCTCCTGGCGCTGCCGCAGCAGGGCGCGCACCTGGTCGGGCTCCAGCAGGCCCGGCAGCCCCAGGTACTCCTGCTCCTCGTCGCTGCCCGCGAACGCGGCCGTGCCGAACGACGAGCCGTCGTAGATCACCTGGTCGAGCTCGGCGGAGGCGCCCAGCGCGGTGAACGCCTTCTCCTCCTCGCCCGGCTCGTCCTTGGCCTGGTTGGCCTGGGCCAGCAGCTCGTCGTCCCAGCCGTCCTTCTCCCGGTGCGGCTTGCCGAGCACGTGGTCGCGCTGCTGCTCGAGCTCGCTGGCCAGCCCGAGCAGGACCGGCACGCTGGGCAGGAACACGCTGGCCGTCTCGCCCCTGGCCCGCTGCCGCACGAACCGGCCGACGGCCTGGGCGAAGAACAGGGGCGTCGAGGCGCTGGTCGCGTACACGCCGACGGCCAGCCGCGGCACGTCCACGCCTTCGGACACCATGCGGACCGCGATCAGCCAGCGGTCCTGCGAGGCGGCGAACTCGGCGATCCGGCCGGACGCCTTCGGGTCGTCGGACAGCACGAGGGTGGCGTCGTGGCCGGTGGTGCGCTTGAGGATCTCGGCGTAGGCCTTGGCCACGGTCTGGTCGGTGGCGATCACCAGGCCGCCCGCGTCCGGCATGCCGCCCTGGCGCAGCTGGGTCAGGCGCATGTCGGCGGCCTTGAGCACCGACGGCATCCACTCGCCCGTCGGGTCGAGCGCCACCCGCCACGCCCGCGCCGTCTGCTCCTGCGTCAGCGGTTCGCCGAGCCGGGCGGAGAACTCCTCCCCCGCGCTGGTGCGCCACTGGGCCTCGCCCGAGTAGGCGAGGAAGATCACCGGCCGGACGACGCCGTCGCGCAGCGCGTCGGAGTAGCCGTAGGAGTGGTCCGCGCGGCTGCGCTGCACGCCGTCGGGGCCCGGCTCGTAGTTGACGAACGGGATCGGCGAGTCGTCCGAGCGGAACGGCGTTCCGGTCAGGCACATCCGCCGCACCGCTGGCGTGAACGCCTCGCGGATCGCGTCGCCCCACGACTTGGCGTCGCCGCCGTGGTGGATCTCGTCGAGCAGCACGAGCGTCTTGCGGTTCTCCGTGCGCACCCGGTGCAGCATCGGGTGGGCGGCGACCTGGGCGTAGGTCAGCGCGACGCCGTGGTAGTCGCGGGAGGTCATCGCGTTGGTGTTGCGGAAGTTCGAGTCGATCGCGATGCCCGCCTCGGCCGCCGCCTGCGCCCACTGGTGCTTGAGGTGCTCGGTGGGCGTGACGATCGTGACGGCCTCGACCGTGCGGTCGGCCAGCAGCTCGGCGGCGACGCGCAGGCCGAACGTCGTCTTGCCCGCGCCGGGCGTGGCGACGGCCAGGAAGTCCTTGGGCCGGGCGGCGAGGTACTTGGTCAGCGCGCGGCGCTGCCAGGCACGAAGGGGACGGGTCGTGGCGACTTGCGGTTGCGACAACCTCGAACCCTTTCTGCGCTGATCAGCGGCGGTGCCGCGGGACCGTGCGGCGGTGTTGCGGTGGTGGACACGCAAATGCCCTCGGTGCGGGTGACCGTCGAGGGCATCGACAGCCTACCCGCTCCGCCCGCGACGCACGGTCGCCGATGCCGCGAAATCACCCGGCATGCACCATGCTTGATGTTGCGATGGGTTCGCCGAGGGACGAGACAGCACGCAGCGCGGGTCGCAAGGGGCCCCTGCGTCTGTTGGCGCGCACGCTGTCCAAGGCCTGGGACGGCAGCATCTTCTCCGAGGCGGCCGAGGCGGCGTTCTGGCAGGTCCTGTCGTTCCCGCCGCTGCTGCTCGGGCTGCTGGGCAGCCTGGGCTACCTCGGCGACTGGTTCGGGCCCGAGGTCGTCAGCGCGGTCAAGGACCGGATCATCTCCACCTGCCGGACGATCTTCAGCCCGGACGTGGTCAACGGGGTGATCGTGCCCACCGTCGACCAGATCCTCACCACCGGCAAGGGCGAGATCGTCTCGGTCGGGTTCCTGATCTCGCTGTGGGCCGGCTCGTCGGCGATGTCGTCGTTCGTGGACGCGATCACCGCCGCGCACGACCAGTACGGCGTGCGCAACGAGGTGTGGCAGCGGATCTTCGCGCTGCTGCTGTACATGGCGAGCCTGGTGCTGCTGATCATCGGCCTGCCGGTGGTGGCGCTGGGGCCGGACCTGCTGCCGCAGGTGTTCCCGGACTCCTGGCAGCCGACGATCGAGTCGTGGCTGAGCGCGTTCTACTACCCGGGCATGGCGGTGCTGCTGGTGCTGGCGCTGGCGACGCTGTACAAGCTGTCGCTGCCGAACAAGCTGCCGTGGCACCGGCTCGTGCCGGGCGCCGTGCTGGCGATGGCGGTGTTCCTGCTGTCGTCCATCGGGCTGCGGCTCTACATCCGGTGGATCACGACGACCGGGTACACCTACGGGGCGTTGGCGACGCCGATCGCGTTCCTGCTGTTCGCCTACCTGATCGGGCTGGCGATCACGCTGGGCGCGTACTTCAACAGCGCGTTGCAGGAGATGTGGCCGGCGAGGATGACCCGGCGCCAGCGGCGGCGGTGGCAGCGGCTGGAGCTGGAGCGGGTCGCCGAGCGGATCCGCTCGGACGAGGACAAGCGGGCGCGGCCGGGTCCGCCGCCTCCGGCGGAGGTCAGGCACACCGCGCCGTCGCCCGCGGACGCGAACCACACCGTGCCGTTGCCGGTGGAGCGCCGAGCGGCGCGCGAGACGCCGGTGAGCGGGCACGGGTCGGGCCCCGGCGGCTCGACGCCGGGGCCGTCCTAGCGGGTCCTACTCGCCGCCGCCCTTGGGCAGGCCGTCGTAGATCTTCTTGCACTCGGGGCAGACGGGGGAGCCCGGCTTGGGCGACTTCGTCACCGGGAACACCTCGCCGCACAACGCCACCACGTGCGTGCCCATCACCGCGCTTTCCGCGATCTTGGCCTTGCGCACGTAGTGGAACATCTTCGGGGTGTCGTCCCCGGTGTGGTCCGTGCCTTCCGGCCGGGTCTCCACCTCGGGCAGAGTCTGCGTGCTCACGCGAACAGCGTACCTGGGATGATGGCCCCTCGTGAGCAAGCCGAGCGTCACCGAAGAGGTCCGATCCGCCCTGGCCGAGAACCGGCCGGTGGTCGCGTTGGAGAGCACGATCCTGTCCCACGGGCTACCGCCCGGCCGCAACCGCGAGGTCGCCGAACGACTCGAAGGCGTGGTGCGCGCCGCGGGCGCGGTGCCCGCCACGATCGCCGTGCTCGGCGGCGTGCCCAAGATCGGGTTGACCCCCGCCGAGCTCGACTACGTCTGCGACCCGGCCAACGACCTGGTCAAGCTGTCGCGGCGGGACCTGGGCGCGGCGTACGCGCTGAAGCGCGACGGCGCGACGACGGTCGCGAGCACGGCCGCGCTGGCGCACGCCGCCGGCATCGGGGTGTTCGCCACCGGCGGCCTGGGCGGTGTGCACCGGGGCGCGCGCGAGACGTGGGACGTGTCCGCCGACCTGGACGTGCTGGCCACGACGCCGGTGCTGGTGGTGTGCTCGGGCGTGAAGTCGATCCTGGACATGGGCGCGACGCTGGAGCTGCTGGAGACCCGTTCGGTGCCGGTGATCGGCTTCGGCACGGACCGCTTCCCCGCGTTCTACCGGCGGGAGTCGGAGTTCGGCGTGCCGTGGCGGGTCGATTCGGCGTCCGACGCCGCGGCCGTGGTCGCGGCGCACCGCGGGGCGCCCGGCACGGCGGGCGTGCTGCTGGCCAACCCCATCCCGGTCGAGTTCGAGATGGACGCCGACCTGCACGAACGGCTGCTGTCCGAGGGCTTGGAGCTGCTGCGCGAGCGCAACGTGCACGGCAAGGAGGTCACGCCCGTGCTGCTGGAGCACTTCCACACCGCGAGCGGCGGGGTGAGCCTGGACGCCAACGAGGCGCTGGTCGTGTCGAACGCCACCCTGGCCGCGGCGGTGGCCGTGGAGTTGGCGGCGTGAGCGGGCTCGTGGTCCCGACGAGCCTCGGCGAGGTGGCGGCGTGAACGGGATCGTCGTCGTCGGCGACGCCGGGCTGGACGTGGTGGCCCGGCACGCGGGCCCGATCGTGCACGGCGGCGACTCGCGGGCGGCCGTGACCATCGAGCCCGGTGGCGCGGGCGCCAACACGGCGGTGTGGCTGGCCGCGTGCGGCGCGTCGCCGGTGCTGGTGGCGCGGGTCGGCGCGGACTCGGCCGGCCGTCAGGTGCACGCCGAGCTGACGTCGGCGGGGGTGCGGTGCGCGTTCGCCGTGGACCTGGAGGCGGCGACCTGCTGCGTGGTGGTGCTGGTGGACGAGACCGGTCAGCGCAGCATGCTGCCCGACCGGGGCGCGAACGCCCGCTTCTCGCCCGGCGACCTGGACGAGGGGTTGCTGCGGGACGCCTCCCACCTGCACCTTTCCGGGTACGTGCTGCTGGACGCGTCGTCGCGGCCCGCGGGGCTGGCGGTGCTGCGCGCGGCCCGTGAGGCGGGGTTGACCACGTCGGTCGACCCGCAGTCGTCGGCGTTGATCTACGACGGGTTCCTGGACGACATCCGCGGCGTCGACCTGCTGCTGCCCAACACCGAGGAGCTGGTCGCGCTCACCGGGTCGGCGGAGCCGTCGTCGGCCGCGGCGCTGCTGGACGTGGTGGGCGCGGTGGCGTTGACCTCCGGCGCGGACGGCGCGAGCTGGGTGGACTCCCACGGCGTGGTGTCCGTGCCGGCCGAGGACGTCGAGTGCGTGGACTCGACGGGCGCCGGTGACGCGTTCGACGCCGGGTTGCTCACGGCGTGGCTGTCCGGTGCGTCACGCGTGGACGCGCTGCTGGGCGGGGTGCGCGCGGCGGCACGGGCGGTGTCCGCGGTCGGCGCGCAGCCCTCGGGGGCGCGTCAGCCTTCGATGATGTGATGCGGGCGCGCCTCGATGGCGCGGTGCTCCTTGACGAACCGGCTGGCCTTCTCCGCCTTGCGGGGAGGCCGGTCGTTCGCGATCAGCACGGCCATCCACGGCAGCGGCACGGACAGCACGATCAGGGCCAGGGCCAGCCACCAGGTCTGGTAGAAGACCATCGCCAGGATGAGGCACGGGATGCGGGCGCCCATCATGATCGCGTACTTGCGCTTGCGCGCGGCGTGCTGCTCCTCGTAGGAGGGCGCCGCCTCGGTGATGAGCACCGGTGTGCCGTCGCGCTCGGGACTGACCATGCCCCCATCGTCCCACCGCGTGCGCCGGACGGATACCTGCCCGGTGTGTTTTTGCTTGCTGTTCCGCCGGCCCGCCGCAACCGCCGCGCGGGCGTGCCGGTGACCTTAGGATCCCGTTGTGGTCGCCCTTGATCGCCTGGTGGACGTGCTGGGGAGCCTCGGCACGCACCTGAGCTGCGCGCCACGCGGGCGTGACGTGGAGTTGCGCGGGGTGGCGCTGCACGATCCGGCGGAGCACACCACGGCCGCGGCGGACGACGTGCTGCTCGGGTTGGGCGTGCCCTCCCCCGCCGCGGCGGCCCGGTTGGTCGGCGGCACGTCGGCGGCGGCGGTCGTGCTGCACGGCGCGCCGCCGCTGGACGAGCGGGTGCTGGCCGCCGCGAAGAGGTCCGGGGCGGCGGTGCTGCTGGTGGACCCGTCGGTGCCGTGGGGGCAGTTGGCGAACGTCGCGCAGACCCTCGTGCTCGGCGGGCAGGGGTCCGGCGACCTGTTCGCGGTGGCGGACGTCATCGCGGCGGTGGTCGGCGGGCCCGTGACGATCGAGGACCAGCAGTCGCGGGTGCTGGCGTACTCCTACCGCCAGCAGGGCGTCGACCCGGTTCGGGTGCAGACGATCCTGGGCAGGCGGGTGCCGGAGGAGGCCTGGCAGGCCCTGGACGCGTACGGCGTGTTCACCCACCTGGCCCGGTCCGACGAGCCGCTGTTCGTGCCGAAGCTGACCGACCAGCTCGGCGGGCGGCTGGTGGTGGCGGTGCGGGCCGGGCGCGAGCTGCTCGGTTCGGTGTGGGTCGAGGTGGACGACCCGGTGGACGCGGTGCGCGCGGCGGCGCTGGTGGACGGCGCGCGGACGGCGGCGTTGCACCTGCTGCGGGCGCGGGCGTCGGCGGACCTGGAGCGCCAGGCCGAGGCGGACCTGGTGATCGAGGCGTTGGACTCCGGCTCGCCCGCGGGCCTGGCCCGGCTGGGGTTGCCGTCGACCGACCTGCGGGTGATCGCCGTGCAGGCGCACGCCGGTGAGGGCGAGCACGGGGCGGCCCTGCTGGCGTTCTCCCGGGCGACGGCGGGTTTCGGCTGGTCACGGCCTGGGCGGTCGGCGTTGTTCGGCAACGTGCTCTACACCGTGCTGCCGTGCGGGGACGATCCGGCGGTGGCGGTGGACTGGGTGCGCGCGCTCGGGCGCGAGCTGCCCGCGGAGGCCGTCGTGCTGGCCGGGGTGGGTGGCAGGGCGGACGCCGCGTCGCTGCCCGCGTCCCGGGGCGAGGCCGACGAGTGCCTGGCCCTGTCCGAGGGCGAGCCCATCGTGTACGACCAGGCGTGGGCGCGGGTGCTGTTGCGGCGGTTGGCGGCGGTGGCGGAGGCCGGGCGGTTGCCGTCGCGCGGACCGGTGGCCGACCTCGTGCGGCACGACGCCGAGCACGGCACGCAGTACGCCGCGACGTTGCGGGCGTGGTTGGCGGCTCAGGGCGACTCGCGCGAGGCCGCACGGGTGCTGTCGGTGCACCCGAACACGCTGCGCTACCGGATGCAGCGGATGGCGGCGGTGACGTCGCTGCCGCTGGACGACCCCGAGCAGCGGCTGGCCATGGCCATCACGCTGGCGATCACGCCCTGAGCGCCGCCGGCCCGCCGAGCAGCAGGTCCAAGCCGAACTCGAACCGCTCGGCGTCGAGCTGACCTCGGCCGTCGCCGCGGCGCCGGACGTCGTGCCGGCCGGGGTGGAGGCGGCGATCCGGGAGGCGGGTCGCGGCCGGGTCGAGGTGCGGGCGGTCGCCGCTCAGGGCGGCTGGTGGTCGACACGCGGGACCTGAGCGTCCGACTCACCCGCGTGTCGACACTCAGCGCCCGCGCGTCGGACCTTCAGGTCCGGCGTGTCCTGCGTTCGGAACGGGTGGGGTGGGCGTTCGGGTGGGCTGGTCAGGCGGCCGGGGGTGGGGCGCGAGACCATGACGGCGTGCTCCCTGATCTTTCTGCCGACCTGACCACCCGGCTGCGTGAGGCGTTCCGAGCCGCCGACTACGACGCGGACGGGGTGGTCGACGTGCTCGGGCCCCAGGCCCACGCCGCGCTCGGCCGCGGCGAACCCGAGGCCGCCCGGCGGGCCACCCGGGACGCGGGCGCCCTCGGCACCCTGGTCCGGCTGTTCCTGCTCGGCGACACCGAGCCCGAGGCCGCCGTGCGGGCCGCGCTCCCGGACGTCGACCTGGACGCCGCCGTCAAGGCCGAGGTGCTGCGCGGTGACGGCGACGGGCTGCGCGCCGGGCTGGACATCCGCCCCTACGGCGACGACGAGGGCTCCTGGTGGGTCGTCGCCGACCAGGACGCCGACCAGCGCGGCGGGCCCGTCCCGGCCGACCACGTGCTCGGCGTCGGCCACGCGTCCATCAGCCTCGCCCGCGCCACGTCGCGCCGCCAGGTCGACACCCTGCTCGACCTGGGCACCGGCTGCGGCGTCCAGGCCCTGCACGCGAGCAGGCACGCGCGCAGGATCACCGCCACGGACCTGTCGGAGCGCGCGCTCGCCCTGGCCGCGGGCACGTTCCGGCTCAACGAGGTCGACGTCGAGCTCCGCCAGGGCGAGTGGTTCGGCCCCCTGCGCGGCCGGCGGTTCGACCAGGTCGTCTGCAACCCGCCGTTCGTCGTCGGCCCGCCCCGGGTCGACTACACCTACCGCGACTCCGGCCTCGCCGGCGACGACGCCAGCGCCCTGGTCGTGCGCCAGATGCCGTCGTTCCTCAACGAGGGCGGCGTGGGCCAGCTCCTGGCCTCCTGGCTGCACCGCAAGGGCGAGGACTGGGCCGACCGGGTCTCCGCGTGGCTGCCGCGCGGCGGCGTGGACGCCTGGTTCGTGCAGCGCGACGTCGCCGACCCCGCCCTCTACGTCGGCACGTGGCTGCGTGACGCGGGCGTCGACCCGCGCGGCGCCGAAGGCCGGGCCAAGGCCGCCGCCTGGCTGGACTGGTTCGCCGAGAACGAGGTCGAGGGCATCGGGTTCGGCTTCGTCACGCTCCGCCGCACGGACACCGAGCACGCCGAGGTCGTGTGCGAAGACCTCCGCCACGCCTTCGACGACCCGCTGGGCCCCGAGTCCGCCGCCTGGCTGGACCGCGTCGCCTGGCTGCGCGCCACCGACAACGCCCAGCTGCTGGGCACCCGCTTCACCGTGCCCGAGACCGTGCTGCTGGAAGAGGTCTCCTCCCCCACCGACGAGGGCTGGGAGGCGGTCGTGCGCCGCCTGCACCGCGTGGACGGCCCCGGCTGGCAGCACGAGCTGGACGAGACCGCGGCGAAGCTGCTCGCGGGCTTCCGGGGCGCGCTGCCGCTGGAGGACCTGGTCACCCTGCTGGCCTACGCCCACGACCTGGACGCCGACGCGCTCGCCGAGTCGGCCCTCCCGATCGTCCGCGACCTCGTCCGGCACGGCATGGTGGTGCCCGCGTGAGAGCGGTTGTGGCGCGTGTCACAGAGGCGTCGGTCACCGTGGACGACGAGGTCGTGGGGGCGATCGAGGAACCGGGCCTGTTGGTCCTGCTCGGCGTCCACGTGGACGACGACGCCGACAAGGCGCACGTCATGGCCCGAAAGCTCTACGAGCTGCGCGTCCTGAGGGACGAGGAGTCCTGCGCCACGACCGGTGCGCCCCTGCTCGTGGTGAGCCAGTTCACACTCTACGGAGAGACGCGGAAGGGGCGGCGGCCGTCGTGGACCGCCGCCGCACGGCCCGCGCACGCCGAGCCGTTGGTCGCGGAGGTGGTCTCGGAACTGCGCCGGAAGGGCGCCCGAGTACAAACGGGACGGTTCGGCGCGATGATGTCGGTGCGGAGTGTGAACGACGGTCCGTTCACCGTGTTGGTGGAACTCTAGATCCTTCTCAGCCAATCCTCAGGATTCGCGGCGCAACCGCTGTGACGGCAGTGACGTCTTCTGGTCGTGGGAAGCGGGAACCATTTCGCCCCGGTTCGCGTTTCCACCAGTGTCAGACACCGAAAGGTGTGCCGCGCAGCGCAGCGCGGAGTGTGCGACACGACCGCACTGCCAGCCCGCGACACAAGGGGGAGGGAGCTCCATGACCGTCCCGAAGCTCCTCGACCGTCAGGTCGGGAACGAGACGACCACCACGAGCGCCGAGTTGGACCTCGACGCCCAGGGACCCGCCGCAGACCTGGTTCGGGTGTACCTGAACGGGATCGGCAAGACAGCGCTGCTGACCGCGGCGGACGAAGTGGAGCTCGCCAAGCGGATCGAGGCGGGCGTCTTCGCGCAGCACAAGCTGGAGACGCATCCGGAGCTGCCGGAGGACCGCCGGCGGGAACTGCGCGCTTTGATCCGCGATGGCCACGTGGCAAAGAACCACCTTCTCGAAGCGAATCTCCGGTTGGTCGTTTCGCTTGCGAAGCGATACACCGGTCGCGGAATGCCGCTGCTCGATCTGATCCAGGAAGGGAACCTGGGCCTGATCCGCGCGGTGGAGAAGTTCGACTACACCAAGGGCTTCAAGTTCTCGACCTACGCGACCTGGTGGATCCGCCAGGCGATCACGCGGGGAATGGCGGACCAGGGTCGCACGATCCGGCTGCCCGTCCACCTCGTGGAGCAGGTCAACAAGCTCGCCCGGATCAAGCGCGACCTGCACCAGCAGCTGGGCCGTGAGGCGACCAACGAGGAGCTGGCCAAGGAGTCGGGCCTGACGCCGGAGAAGGTCGTCGACCTGCTCGACCACGCCCGCGACCCGGTGAGCCTGGACATGCCGGTCGGCACCGAGGAGGACGCCCCGCTGGGCGACTTCATCGAGGACTCCGACGCCACGGACGCGGAGAGCGCGGTCATCTCGGGGCTGCTGCAGGACGACCTGCGCCGGGTGCTGGCCACGTTGGACCCGCGCGAGCAGGCGGTGATCCGGCTGCGCTACGGCCTGGAGGACGGCCAGCCGCGCACGCTGGACCAGATCGGCAAGCAGTTCGGCCTGTCGCGGGAGCGGGTGCGGCAGATCGAGCGGGAGGTCATGTCGAAGCTGCGGCAGGGCGAGCGGGCCGCCAAGCTGCGGGCCTACGCGAGCTGAGCTGACGCGATACAGCGACGATTCAGGGGTCGGTCACCGCTGCGCGGGATTGACTTGTGACGCCAGTCACGGCACGGTCGTGCGTTACACGAGCCAAGCGACACCTCCGCCCCATTGCGCGGAGGTGCTCGCACGCTGAGGAAGGTCGGGGCGGTCGGGGGCCGGCCCGGCCTTCCGCATTTCTCTACAGTTCCAGGTACTCCGCGAGCTTCTCGCGGAAGAACCGCACGTGCGCCTCGCGTTCCTCGCCGGCATAACCGCGCGGCACGCCCTCCACGATCATCACCAGGCACAGGTACGCGCGGTAGAGCGCGATCCGGGTCTCCTCGGCCCCGCTGAACCCCGCGTAGCCGTAACCGGCCTTGAAGTCGTCGTCCAGGTCGGTGAACAGCGCCAGCGTCGCGATCTCCGCCAACGGGTCGCCGAACAACGCCCGTTCCGGGTCGATGATCCCCTCGACGTGGCCGTCGGCGAGGAAGATGTTCGCCTCCCACAGGTCGAAGTGCACCAGCACCGGCTCGGTGACCTCGTCCAGCAGGTGCGCGCGAGCCTCGACCGCCGGTCGCACGTCGGGCAGCTCCACGCCGAACCGGTCCGCGTCGGCCAGCACCGCGTCCACCATCTTCGTGAACGCCTCGCGCCACGTCGCCGCGTTCGGCCCCTGCGCGTAGCCGAACACGTCACCCCGGATGGTGTGCAGCTCGCGGACGATCGCGCCCAGCTCACGGCGCAGCGCACCGTGCTCGGCGTCGGTCAGCCGGGGACGCGCGGCCGACCACGGTTCGCCCTTGAGCGCCGTCATCAGCAGGAAGTCGTCTTCGTGGAGCAGCACCTCCGGCACGGGCAGGCCGCGTGCCGCCATCAGCCCGAACGCCAACGCCTCCGTGCGCATCAGGTCCCGCTCGTAGGTGAGCAGCGGCACGTCCGGCGGTGGCGCGACCTTCAGCACGGTCTCTCGACCGTCGGCCGCGGTGAGCCGGTACGCGGTGTTGAACATGCCGTCGGTCAGCTCGACGTGCGCGGCGAGCGGGACGCCGAGGGCCCGGCGGACCAACGCGTCGAGGGCGGCGGCGGAGAGCCGGCGCTTGGTGAGGCTGTCGACCACGACGCGAATCACACCACGTCGTGCGGACTCGGGAGCGCGATCGGTATAAGTTCGGCGGAACCCGAAGCGCGCAAGGGAGCCCGCGACGTGACCTCGTCGAACCTGTTGGGACCGACGTTCCAGTACACCGACGTCCTGCCGCTGGCCAAGGACAACCACACCGAGTACCGGCTCGTGACGCCGGACGGGGTGTCGGTCGTCGAGGCCGCCGGCCGGACGTTCCTCCAGGTCGAGCCCTCGGCGTTGACGCTGCTGGCCAAGGAGGCGATCCGGGACATCCAGCACCTGCTGAGGCCCTCGCACCTGGCCCAGCTGCGCGCGATCGTGGACGACCCCGAGGCCAGCGGCAACGACCGGTTCGTCGCGATGGACCTGCTGCGCAACGCGTGCATCTCGGCCGGCGGCGTGCTGCCCATGTGCCAGGACACCGGCACCGCCATCGTGATGGGCAAGCGCACCGAGTCCGTGCTCACCGGCGGGACCGACGAAGAGGCCCTGTCGCGCGGCATCTTCGAGGCCTACCAAGAGCTGAACCTCCGGTACTCGCAGATGGCGCCGGTCACCTTCTGGGACGAGAAGAACACCGGCACCAACCTGCCCGCGCAGATCGACCTGTTCACCGCGCCCGGCGTCGAGCCGAAGTACGAGTTCCTGTTCATGGCCAAGGGCGGCGGTTCGGCCAACAAGACGTTCCTGTACCAGGAGACGAAGGCGCTGCTGAACCCCTCGCGGCTGGCCAAGTTCCTGGACGAGAAGCTGCGCTCGCTCGGCACGGCCGCGTGCCCGCCGTACCACCTCGCCGTGGTCGTCGGCGGTCTGTCGGCCGAGCAGAACCTGAAGGTCGCCAAGCTCGCGTCCGCCCGCTACCTCGACGGCCTGCCCACCGAGGGCTCCGCCGCGGGCCACGCGTTCCGGGACGTCGACCTGGAGCAGCAGGTGCTGGAGCTGACCCGGAACTTCGGCATCGGCGCCCAGTTCGGCGGCAAGTACTTCTGCCACGACGTGCGCGTGATCCGGCTGCCCCGGCACGGCGCGTCCTGCCCGGTCGGCATCGCGGTGTCGTGCTCGGCGGACCGGCAGGCCAAGGCGAAGATCACCCCCGAGGGCATCTTCCTGGAGCAGCTGGAACGCGACCCGGCGCACTTCCTGCCCGACGTGACCGGCGAGAACCTGTCCGACGAGGTCGTGAACATCGACCTGACCCGGCCGATGGCGGAGATCCGCGCGACGCTGTCGGCGTTGCCGGTGAAGACGCGCGTGTCGTTGACCGGCCCGTTGGTGGTGGCGCGGGACATCGCGCACGCCAAGATCAAGGAGCGGCTGGACGCGGGCGAGCCGATGCCGCAGTACCTCAAGGACCACCCGGTGTACTACGCCGGACCGGCCAAGACGCCCGAGGGTTACGCCTCCGGGTCGTTCGGGCCGACGACGGCCGGTCGGATGGACTCCTACGTCGAGCAGTTCCAGGCCGCCGGCGGGTCGCTGGTGATGCTGGCCAAGGGCAACCGCTCCAAGCAGGTGACGTCCGCGTGCGCCACGCACGGCGGGTTCTACCTGGGCTCGATCGGCGGCCCGGCCGCGCGGCTGGCCCAGGACTGCATCCGCAAGGTCGAGGTGCTGGAGTACCCCGAGCTGGGCATGGAAGCGGTCTGGAAGATCGAGGTGGAGGACTTCCCGGCGTTCGTCGTGGTGGACGACAAGGGCAACGACTTCTTCGCCGAGACCTCCGCCCCGACCCTCCAGATCTCGTTCCGGAAGTAGCCCTCTACAGGTCGAAGACGCCGAGCTTGGCGCCGCGCGTGAAGAAGTCCCACTCGCTGTGGGTGAAGCGCTGTGGGACTTCTTCAGGCCGGTTGCTGTTGCGGACGAGCACCTCGTCGGCCGTGCGCATGACCTCGACGCAGTTGTCGCCGCCGCCGCTGAACTTCGTCCACTCGCCGGGCTTCAGGGTCATGTGGTCTCCTCCGTGATCCGGGTCAGGAGTTCGCGGCTTTCCTCCACCCCCAACGCCTTCGCCCGGGTGTAGTCGAACCACCGGCTCGTCTTCTCCAGCTGGTCGACCCCGTCCACGAACTGGGCACCGTACGGTGTGTCGACGCTGATCAGCGACGGCAGCTTCTCGGGCAGCCGGAACAAGGTCAGCGTAGTACCGGTCAACGCGTGGGCCCCGGCCCCTTGCGGCATCACCTGCACCACGACGTTGTCCAGCCCGGTCAGGGCGAGCACGTGCTTGAGCTGGTCGCGCATGACCTCCGGGCCGCCGACGTTGGCCCGGAACGCCGGCTCCGCGATCACCGCCCACAACCGCAGCGGCGGCTCGCGGTCGGTCAGCAGCGCTCGTCGTTCCATGCGCAGTCGGAGGTTCTTCTCCAGGACCTCGCCATCGAGGCCGATCCCGGTCATCAGCGTGCGGGCGTACTCCTCGGTCTGGAGCACGGCCGGGATCAGCTCGAACGACGAGTAGAGGGCCTCGGTGGCGATCGCCTCCACGTCCAGGATGCGGCGCAGCCAGGGCTGGATCGTGCCGCCGATCTTGCTCTTGGGCCGACGGCGGTGCGCCTCGGAGTTGAGCGCGAGCAGGTCCTCGCGGGTCGCCTCGTCGGCTCCGTAGAGGTCCAGGAGCTTCTCCAGCTCGGCCTGCTTGACGCCGCTGATCGCGTTCTCGATGTTGCTGATCTTGGTCATCGTGCAGTGCAGGACCTCGCCCACCTTCTCCCGGGGCACGCCCGCCTCTTCGCGCATGCGGCGCAGCGTGGTGCCGATCTGGATGCGGGCGGCGCTGCGGTGTGGGCTGGTCATCGCTCTCCTCGATCATCACCCGATCGGGACTTGTGCACATCCTGTACGTACGAGATAGTCGTCCCAAATTCAGAGAGTATACAACCACATGCGGGGAGTGAGTGCGAATGGGGTCGCGTTTCCACCAGGTGAGCTTGATCGAGACGTCCGGGACCGGGGTGTACTTCCGGACGGTCGCGCGGGAGCTCGTCGACGAGAAGGAGGACCTGCACGCGTGGATGACCCGGGTGCTGCTGGCGCACCGGTGCGACCTGGGCCTCTACGTCGGCGAGACGGGCACGATCGTCGCGGACGAGGACCAGGTCGACGCGGACCTGTGGCTGGCGTGGGACGGGGTGGCGTCCTTCGCGACCGCCGAGTGAGGGGTCAGCGGGTGTAGACCACGCCGAGCCGGTCGACCTCGGCCCCGGAACGGCCCGTGAAGCCGGCGATGTGCCAGCCCGCGGGCGCGGTGAAGGTGACCTGGTCGGCGGTGGGCGTGCCGGCGGTGACGGTTCGGCCGAGGGTGGTGGTGATGCGGACGGAGAAGACCCGGGTGCGGCCGTCGCGCTGACCTCGGGTGAGCGTGGCCGTCGTCAGGTGCTCGCCGGGCTGGAGGGTGAGCGTGGTCGGCGTGCCGCCGGTGCCGCCGTGCGCGAGCGCGGTGCCGTCGGCGAGCGTGAGGCCGATGCGGTCGAGGCGTGCGCCGCCGCTCAGCGTCACCTCGCGCACCGTCGTGCCGGAGCGGATGGCCTCTACGTCGGTGAACGGCGTGCCGTGCGGGCCGCCGAACTCCTCGCTCAGGCGCAGGTGGTCGGCGAGCCGCCAGGAGAAGCCGACGGCGTGCGGGTAGTGGTCGGACAGCGGTTCGCCGTCCGGGTCGAGGAAGGAGGCGTGGTCGTTGCGGTAGGCGGTGGCGGTGAGGTCGACGTGGGCGTTGTCGCGGTAGAAGACCTTGTCCACGACCTCGCACGTGTCGGTGACGTTCGCCGGGTCGCACACCAGCGCGGGCGCCCCGAGGGCGGGTTCGACGCCTCCCCGGACGCGCTCCACCCAGGCGTCGGTGAGGCCGTTGGCGCGGACGAGGTCGCGGATGTTGTCGCCGGTGCGGGTGTAGCGGGTGTTGGTGTCGCCCATGATGATCACCGCGTTGCCGGCGGAGTTCCGGGCTACGTACTGGGACAGCTGGGTGATGTTCGCGCGGCGGGCGGCCAGGTCGGCGTCCGTGCTGCCGGCGTTGGCATGGACGTTGTAGAGGTCGACGTGGACGCCTTCGGCCAGGTGGAGGCGGGCGTAGGTGAAGCCCTTGGGCGTGAGGCAGTCCGTGCCGTTGCACTTGTCCCACTTCACCCGCGTGAAGTCGCTGTACGGGTAGGCCGAGAGGGTGTTCAGGCCGTCGCCGAACGGCACTCCCCCGCTGGTGGGCGTGCGGTGCGGGTGGTTGTCGGCGGCGTACAGGGCGGCGTGGTAGTTGAAGTCCTCTTGGACGTTGACCACCCCGTAGTCCCGGATGCGTGCGCCGATGAGCGGCGTGTTCTCGGCCGGGTCGGACCCGGAGAGCGGTTCCGGAAGGCCGGCGACGTTGTACGTCAGCACGGAGAACTGCCCGGCGGTGTCGGCGGACGTGGCGGTGTCGGCGGACGCGGGGGTGGTCAGCGCGGTGGCGGTCAGCGCGGGGGTGGCGGTCGTCGCGAGCACGACGGCGAGCACCAGGCCGAGAGGTCGTCTCACGTCATCGGAGTCTGGCGGCCCCGCCGTCCGACCGGAAGCCGTGACGCGAAAGTTTCTCAGGTATTCACCCGCTCGGCCGCCCGCGCCCGCCGCACGCCGTCCGCGAGGTGGTCGCGCACCTCGATCAGCGCGTCGATCCGGCTGGTCAGCACGGCGAGCCTGCGTTCGGCGACCGCGACCAGCTCCGGGGCCGGCTCGGCGTTCGCCACGTCGCCGTGCAGGCAGTGCCGGAAGTGGGCGACGTCCTCCAGCGTGAGGCCGTGGTCGAGCAGGTAGCGGATGGCTCGCACGCGGGCGACCGCGTCGGGACCGTAGCGGCGGTACCCGTTGGACGCGCGTTCGGAGTCGAGGAGGCCTTGCTCCTCGTAGAACCGCAGCGCCCGCGTGGAGGTGCCGGTGGCCCGTGCCAGTTCGCCGATCCGCACCCGTCGCAGGGTAGTCACCCGACCAGCGCGCCGCCGTCGACGGGCAGCACCACACCGGTCGTGTACGCGGCTTCGGGTCGGGCGAGTTGGATCACCCAGAACGCGACCTCGTCCGGCTGCCCGACCCGGCCCAGCGGCACGTGGGCGATCAGCGCTGCGCGCCGTGCCTCGTCGTGCTGCATCGGCGTCGCGATCGGACCCGGCGCGACGGCCACCACCCGCACGCCGCGCGGCGCGTACTGCACGGCCCAGCTCCTGGTCAGGGAGTCCAGCGCCGACTTCAGCGCCGCGTACAGCTCACCGCCGGGCATCGGCCAGCCGCGCTGACCGATGGCCGTGCTGACGTTGACCACGACGCCGCGCGTGTCCTCCAGGTGCGGCAGGGCCGCCTCGACCAGGCGGATCGGGGCGACCAGGTTGGTGGCGACCATCGCGTCGCCCGGGGGGACGGCGGCGTTGTTGACCAGCACGTCGAGCCGGCCGAACTCGGCGACGGCGGCGTCGACCACCCGTTCGGCGGCGGAGACGTCGGCGGTGAACGGGCGGATCCCGGGGTGGTCGGCGGCGGTCTCGGCCAAGGTCTCGGCGGTCCGTCCGACGGCGAGCACGGACGCGCCCTGTGCGGCGAACCCGCGTGCGACGGCACGTCCGATCCCCGTGCCCGCGCCCGTCACGACCACTGCCTTGCCGGTGAAGATCGTCATGGGGACCGAACGTAGAGCTTCACGTCCGCGTGAAGGTCAAGCCCGGTCCTGGCGGGCCTCCAGGACGAGGCGGCGTGAGCCGAGGGGCGCGTCGAGGGTGACGTTCAGCGGCACGTCGCGCAGTTCCTGCGTGCACTGGACGCCCTCGGGCGGCGGGTAGTAGGTCGTGACGAGGGTGATCGACACCTGGTCGCCGGACTGGGCGGTCACCTCGGCGCTCGCCGTCCGGCAGCCGCCCGCGACGCCGACGACCTGGACCGTGCGGCCGTCCGCCGACGTCCACGCCTGCCGCTTGTAGTGGTCGGGCAGCGTGCCGCCGTCGACCTGGGTGGCCGACACCTCGGTCGGCCCGCCGGCCAGCGGCGCGGCGCTGGTCTGCGGCGGCGGTGCGGTCGGTTGGGCGTCGGCGGTGGATGACAACGTTGTCGGGGCAGACGACGAACCCGTCGTGGTGACCGTGGTGGACGACCCGCCGGGCGGGGCGGTGTCGGTGGTGGTGCTGCACCCCGCGAGCGCGAGCAGGGAGAAGGCGACGGCGACCTTGACGTTCCTCATAGCTGGAGGACGGTACTCGGGGTCGTGAGGTTGCAAAGCGGGCGATGCCCGGCCGACCGGGGGCAGGCCGACCGGGCACCGGAGGGGATTACTTCTGGTCCTGCCGGGTGCTCAGGACGACCGTGCGGTCACCGAGCGGCGCGTCGAGCTTCGCGGTCAGCGGCGGGTAGCGGATGTCCATCGTGCAGACCGGCTGGTCGAGCGGGGTGGTCTCGACCAGCACCACCTTCACCACCTGGGCGTTCTGCTCGGCGATCTCGACGCTCGCCTTGCCGCAGCCGGCTTCCTGGGCGATGACGCCGAGCACGCTGCCGTCACCCTCGGTCCAGGTGGTGGTGGGGTTGCCCTCGGGGACGGCGGCCGCGTCGATCCGGTTCTCGGGCACTTCCTGGCCGCCCGGCGGCACGGGGCTCTCGAACTCCGGCTCCTCGACGCTGGGCGAGGTGGGTTCGGCCGAGGTGGTCAACGTCGGCCCGTTGCCCGGACCGACGGGCGTGGACGTTGCGCAGGCGGCGAGCACGACCAGCAGCACACCCGCGCCGATAGCGGTTCCAAGGCTTCTCATGCCCCAAGGACGGACCAACCCACCCCGCGGGTTGCCCACCCTTCTTCACAGTTACCCGATCCAGTGAACCCGCGCGCCGAACCTCCAGGTCCCGCGTGTCGAACCCTCAGGACCCCCTGAATTCAACGCTCAGCGCCCTGGATGACCGACGTGAGCGTTGAACTCGGGGTACCTGAACGTTCGACACGCGGGTCAGCGGAGGGCTTGGTCGAGGCCCGTGATGGCGTGGCGGAGGGCGGCCAGGCGGGGTTCGGAGGCCAGGCCCGCGTGGTAGAGGTGGAACTCCTGGACGCCGGCCTCCGCGTAGGCCAGCCACTCCTTCAGCAGCTCGTCGCCGTCCGCCGGCTTCGGCGGCAGGGCCAGCACGTACGCGGCAGTGCGCACGTCGGTCTCCGCGCGCAAGGCGCGGATCGCGGGCAGCGACGCGTCCACGCCCGGCCAGCACGTCAACGTCAGCACGTCGACGTCGGCGTCGACGCCCCCGGCCACCGTGGCGAACGGCCCGGTGCCCCACGGGTCGGCCGTCGCGTGCGCGGCGATGCGCGTGCCCGGCGACGTCGACCTGATCAACCCCACGAGGTCGCGCCGCAGCGAACGGGAGATCTCCGTGCGCACCGCGCGCACGTCGGCAGTCCGATCCCCCAACGCCTCGTCCACGCTGCCGACACCGTTGTCGACCCCAGCGCGGACCAGCGCGCGCAACCCCTCCGGGTCGTCATAACGCCGCGCGCAAGCCCCGCAGAAGCACAGCGACAGCAGCTTCTGCTGCACGGCCGACCAGTCCGCGCCGTCGGTCTTCTCGTGGTGCCCGCCGTGGAAGAACCCCAGCGGCCCGCACGCCTCCAGCACGATCCCGTCCGGCCGCCCGAGCGAGAGCACCTCGGACACCAGCGTCCGGGCGTACTCGACCACGTCGTCGTTCGACGGGCACAGCGCGTACGGGTACAGGTCACCGAAAGCGTTACGCACCGCCACGTCCGGATGAGCGTCACCCAGCCGGCTGCTGTGCGTCAGCACGGTCCACGCGTACACCGGCAACCCGGCCGCCCGCAGGGCGTCCGAAGCCTCGGTGTAGGAGTCCGAACCGCCCATCCACGACGGTTCGGCGGGCACCAACCGCTTGTCCCGCCACGCCTCCTCCCGCACGGGCAGGTAGAACGCCGCGTGCCGCGCGTCCACCATCCGGTGCGATGGGTGGAACGGCGTCGCGGCCCGCACCGTGTGGTAGGACGCGGCGAGGGCCACCGCGTCCACCCCCAACGACGCGACCCGTTCGACGGCGGACGGGTCCCCCACGACATCCCAGGGGTACAAGTGCGCAACGGTGGTCACCACCGGGGGCGCTTCCTCTCGTAAGACGGGTCGTGCTCCTGCATGTAACCGGTGTCGTCGCGCTGCACGAGGCCGCACGTCCGGTAGTTCTCCGCGAGCCGGGCCAACGCGTCGCGGTCCAGCTCGACGCCCAGCCCCGGCGCGGTCGGCACCGGGATGGCGCCGTCCACGAACGTGAACGGCGTGGTGATCACGTCGTCCGCGACGTTCCACGGGTAGTGCGTGTCGCACGCGTAGTTCAGGTTCGGCGTGGACGCGGCGAGGTGCGTCATCGCGGCCAGGCTGATGCCCAGGTGCGAGTTGGAGTGCATGGACAGGCCGATGCCGAACGTCCGGCAGATCCCGGCCAGCTCCTTGGACCGCGACAGGCCGCCCCAGTAGTGGTGGTCGGACAGGATGACCTGCACCGCGTCCACCTCCACCGACCGGGCGATGTGCTCGAACGCGATCACGCACATGTTCGTCGCCAACGGCATCGGCGCGCGGGCCGCGACCTCCGCCATCCCGTCGATCTCCGGCGCGGGGTCCTCCAGGTACTCGACCACGCCGTCGAGCTCCTCGGCGACCTTCAGCGACGTCTCCGGCGTCCACGCCGCGTTGGGGTCCAGCCGCAGCGGGTGGTCGGGGAACGCCTCGCGCAGCGCGTGGATCGCCTCGATCTCCTGCTCGGGCGGGAACACGCCGCCCTTGAGCTTGATCGAGCCGAACCCGTGCCGCTCGATCAGCAGCCGGGCCTGTTCCACGATGCCCGCCGGGTCGAGCGCCTCGCCGAACTCGTCCGGCTCCGCGCCGGGGTGGCCCGCCCACTTGTAGAACAGGTACGCGCTGTACGGCACGGCGTCGCGCACGGCGCCGCCGAGCAGGTCGCTCACCGGGCGGCCGAGGGCCTTGCCGCGGATGTCCCAGCACGCCACCTCGAACGGCGAGAACACCCGGTCCACAGTGGACTCGACGGTCAGCGGCCCGGTCAGCCCGTGCCGGTCCGACCCCGCCTCGCCGCCGAGCGCCGCCGCGATCCGGGAGTGCATGTCGTTCAGCGCGTGCACGTCCAGGCCGACCAGCGCGGGCGCGGCCGTGCGCATCCGGGTGAGGTGGCCGATGTCGCCGTAGCTCTCGCCGAGCCCGGAGATCCCCTCGTCGGTGTGCACCTCCACGATGGTGCGCAGCGCCCACGGCTCGTGCACGCCCACCGAGTTCAGCAGGGGCGGGTCGCGGAAGGCGACGGGGGTGATGGTGATGTCGGTGATCTTCATTCGGCCAGGCTCCGACCGGCCGCGACGACCTTCTCCAGCTCCGCCACGTGCTCGGGCGTCGGGTCGAGCAGCGGCGCGCGGACGCCGCCCACGTCGAGCCCGGTGGCCCGCACGGCCGCCTTCACCAGTGACACGGCGTAGCCGGGCACCTTGTCGCGCAACTCGACCAGCGGCTTGTAGAACTCCAGCAGGTACCGGTTGACCAACGCGTCGTCACCACTGCGCACCGCGTGGTAGAAGCCGAGCGAGATCTCCGGCGCGAAGCAGAACACCGCGGACGAGTACAGGTCCACGCCGATGCCCCGGTACGCGGGCACGGTCAGCTCCGCGGTCGGCAGGCCGTTGAAGAACTGGAACGGCTTGTCGACACCCGAGCGCACCGCGAGCACGATGCGGTGCAGCAGGTCGATGTCCCCGAGCCCGTCCTTGAACCCGACCACGGTCGGCAGCGACGCGACCTCCACCGCCGTCTCCGGCGTGAACACCGCGTTGTTGCGCTGGTAGACGATCAGCGACAGGTCCGACGCGCCCGCCACCTCCGTCACGTACCTGACCAGGCCCTTCGGCGGGTTGGTCACCAGGTACGGCGGCAGCAGCAGCAAACCGTCCGCACCGACCCGTTCGGCGGCGCGCGCGATCAGCTTGGCCGTCGGCAGCGGGCCGCCGACACCCGAGAACACCGGCACCCGCCCGGCGGTCGCCTCGACCGCGACGGCCACCGCCCGCTCGACCTCCGACGGCTCCAACGCGTGGAACTCGCCCGTGCCGCAGGCGATGAACACGCCGCCCGCGCCCGCCGCCACCCCTCGTTCGACGTGCTCGGCCAGCACGTCCTCCGCGAGCGCGCCGTCCGCGTCGAACGGCGTCACCGGGAAGAACAGCACCCCATCCAGTTGCATACCCAGACCTTCATCCCTTGATCGCTCCCGTGGTGATCCCACGCAGGAAGGACTTTTGCGTTTCCTCGCGCGGCAGCGCGCAGGCGGCGAGCGCACTGGCGGCGAAGTGGAGCAGCAGGGGCACCATCGGCGCTGATGAGCGAGTCCCCGCCGACGTGACAATGGTTCGGGTGTGGTTCCGTGGGGCGACCCCGAGGTCGGGATCGCCCCACGGGGTGGGCCGCGACGGCACCGCCGCCACTGGCCGTCGCACCCACGTCCAAGGCGGTGTCCACCGGTGTCACCGGGACACCCTGAGCGAATGGACGGTCCGAGTCCAGGAGTTGCGCAACCCGGGCCGTTCGCGGGAGTTCACCGGTTCGGCGGATGCCGTCGTTCCGGCGGGGTCTGCCTCGACGCCGAGCCGTGCGCCGGGAGACTTGGTGCGGACCTCGGGCGACCTCGCCGCGCGGCGCGTTCGAGCCGAGGGCGGCGCGTGGCGGTGCGCCGCTCCGTCGGACGGCCGGTAGCCGCAGGTCGGGTGCGTGATCGGACCCGCAACGGTCACTACAGCGACGGCCGTGGCGCACCGGCGGGAGAGTGTCATGGACGGCGACTCCTGTTCACGGCCGTACTGTTCATATATATGAATTAGGGTCGTACTTGTGAACGTGTTGGGCGGACTGTAAGAATCGGCGCAGCGACGTGTCAAGTGCGTGTTGCCGGAACGTTTCCCGTGGAGGACTTGGTGACTGGACCCGCGTCACCCGCTCGGCCGAACGCGGTCAAGTCGGCCGATCGGACTGTGGAACTGCTCGAAGTGCTGTCGGCGTCGGACCGCCCGCTGACCCTGACCGAACTGCACCGCGAGCTGAGCTACCCGAAGTCGAGCCTCTACATGCTCTTGCAGACGCTCGTCGCCAGGGGGTGGGTGGAGCTCGACCCCACCCGCGGCACGTACGGCATCGGCGTGCGCGCCCTGCTCGTCGGCACGTCGTACCTCGACCACGACCCGGTGGTGCAGGTCGCCATCCGCGTCATGGAGCAGGTGCGCCGGGAGATCAACGAGACGGTCCACCTGGCCCGCCTCGACGGCGCGGACGTGGTCTACCTCGCCAGCCGCGAGTCCGAGCACCACCTGCGCGTGGTGTCCCGCGTCGGACGGCGGCTGCCCGCGCACTCCACGTCGCTGGGCAAGGCGCTGCTCGCCGCCCGCACGCCCGCCGAGGTCGACGCGATCCTGCCCGCGCGGCTGACGCCGTTGACGCCGAACACGATCATCGAACGCCCGGCGCTGCACGCCCAGCTCGCGGGGTTCCGCGCGGTCGGGTACGCGCACGAGCGCGAGGAGAACACGCCGGGCCTCGGCTGCTTCGCCGTCGCCCTGCCCTACCGCAATCCCGTGCTCGACGCGATGAGCTGCTCGGTGCCGCTGGGTCGGCTCGACCCGGACCACGAGCGCCAGGTCGTCGAAGCGCTGCTGCACGCGGCCCGCACGATCACCGAACTGCTGCGCCAGTTCGGCCGCTGATTCCCGTTCCGATTCCGAAAGGGCTCGACGTGACCGAGCGAATCCTCATCACCGGCGCCGCCGGCATAGTCGGCACGCTCATGCGCACCCGACTGGCCGCGCCGGACCGGACCCTGCGCCTGCTCGACATCGCGCCGCTGCCGGCCGCCGCCGACGGTGAGCGGGTCGAGCTGGTCACGGCGTCGGTGACCGACCAGGCCGCGATGGAGGAGGCGTGCGCGGGCGTCGACGCGGTGATCCACCTCGGTGGGCACAGCCTGGAGCGGCCGTGGGCGGAGATCCTGGACGTCAACATCAACGGCACGCACGTGGTGCTGGAGGCGGCGCGGCGGGCCGGGGTGTCCCGGGTGGTGCTGGCCAGCTCCAACCACGCGGTCGGGTACTACGAGCGCGGGTCGGGTGAGGCGGGCGACTACCTGTTCCCGCAGCCGGACACGTACTACGGCGTGAGCAAGGTGGCGTTGGAGGCGTTGGGCAGCCTGTACGCGTCGCGGTACGGGCTCGACGTGATCGCGGTCCGGATCGGGTCGTGCTTCGAGAAGCCGCGTGACGCGCGGATGTTGTCGACGTGGTTGTCGCCGGACGACGGCGCGCGGCTGTTCGAGGCGTGCCTGTCGGCGCCGTCGCCCGGGTTCCGGGTGGTGTGGGGCGTGTCGGACAACACGCGGCGGTGGTTCTCGCTGAGCGAGGCGGAGGCGTTGGGGTACAAGTCCGCCGACGACTCCGAGGTGTACGCGGAGGAGGTCCTGGCCGCGGGCGCGCCGGATCCCGGCTCCCCGGCCATGACGTACTTGGGCGGCGTGTGGTGCACGCCCGAGTTCGACACCGCGGTGAAGGAGGCGGGCCGATGAGCGAGCAGGGTTACAACCCGCGGACCGGTGAGCCGGTGGGCGCGGCGGTGCCGGAGACGTCGGACCGCGAGGTGGACGCGCTGGCCCGGGCGGCCGCGGCGGCGTTCCCGGCTTGGTCGTCGTTGCCGGCGGTGGAGCGGGCTTCGGTGCTCGACGCCGTGGCCGACGCCCTGGACGCTTCGGCCGACGCGCTGGTGGAGCTCGCGGACGCGGAGACGGCGCTGGGCGTGCCGCGGTTGACCGGTGAGCTGAAGCGGACGACGAACCAGCTGCGGCTGTTCGGCGAGGTGCTGCGCGAGGGCAGCTACGTCGAGGCGACGCTGGATTCGGCGGACCCGGGCATCATCCCGCCGCGGCCCGTGCTGCGGCGCATGCTCCGTCCACTCGGGACGGTGGGCGTCTTCGCCGCGTCGAACTTCCCGTTCGCGTTCTCGGTGGCGGGCGGTGACACGGCGTCCGCGCTGGCCGCGGGCTGCCCGGTGATCGTGAAGGCGCACCCGTCGCACCCCGGCACGTCGCGGGAGACGGCGCGGATCGTGGCCTCCGCCGTGCCGGCGGGCGTGTTCGGGATCGTGCACGGTCAGCAGGCCGGGGTGGCGCTGGTCAAGCACCCCGCGATCAAGGCGGTCGGCTTCACCGGGTCCACCGCGGGCGGCCGCGCCCTGTACGACCTGGCCGGCGCCCGTCCCGACCCGATCCCGTTCTACGGCGAGCTGGGCAGCGTCAACCCGACCGTGGTGCTGCCCGACGCCGCCGCCGCGCGGCCCGAGGGCTTCGCGGCCGAGTTCGTCGGCTCCCTGACCATGGGCGTGGGCCAGTTCTGCACCAACCCGGGCCTGCTCTTCGCCCCGGCCTCCCTCGTCCCGGCCCTGGCGGACGCCGTCTCGGCCGCCGCGGGCGGCCCCATGCTGAACGAGCGGATGCGCGACTCGTACCGCTCCGGCACCGACGGCCTGGCCGCCTCCGGCCTGGCCGACCTGGTGGCCGAGGGCACCGCGCCCACCGAGGGCTGGAGCGTCGAACCGCGCCTCTTCCAGGTGCCGCTGGCGACGTTCGCGGACAACCTCGAGAAGCTGACCGAGGAGCACTTCGGCCCGGCGGCGGTCGTGGTGACCTACACCGATCCGGCCGAACTGGCGTTGGTCCTCCCCCGGCTGCCGGGCACGCTCACCGGCACCGTGCACGCCGCCGAGTCCGAGCACGAGCACGCGGGGCGCGTCGCCGAGGCGCTGCGGCCGGTCGTGGGTCGGCTGATCTTCAACGCCTGGCCGACCGGTGTCGCGGTGGCCTGGGGCATGCACCACGGCGGCCCGTGGCCGGCCACCACCAACCCGCTCCACACGTCCGTCGGGGCGACTTCGATCCGGCGGTGGGTGGCACCGGTGACCTACCAGTCCTGGCCGGACGCCCTGCTGCCCGCCGAGCTGCGCGAGGGCAACCCGTTGGGCATCCCGCGGCGGGTGGACGGCGTGCTCGGGGTGCACTGACGCGCCTTCCGCGGGTGCCTCCCGCGGATTGGTCACGGACGCGCCTTCTGCGGGTTGGCCACTGAGCACGTTCCGTGGGTTGGCCACTGAGCGCGTTCCGTGGGTTGGTCGGGCCTCCTCTTCGTTTCAACCGACGTTCGACGGCCTCGATAACGGCGTTTTGGTTGATGCGGAGTTTCAGGTTCACCCGTTCGTGAATCGAGCGGACAGGATAAGCGCAGGTCAAGCGCCGAGCCGGGTCGCCTTGGGGTGGTCCGGCTCGGCGCGGGCGGTGAACTCGGTGAAGGCGTCGGCGGTCGGCGGGTGGGCGTTCAGGGCCCTCGCCTCGCGGAAGTGGCGCTCCACGGCGGACCGGGTGGGCCAGGGCATCTCGGCCGACGCCTTCAGCGCCAGGTCGGTGACCGAGGCCAGGGCTTCGGCGGCGTGCACCGCCAACTGGCACAGCTTGCGTCTCGCCCTATCCGGTTCCCAGTCCACGGCGGCGACCGCGTCTGCTTGCAGCACGCGCACGGCGTCCGCGCGCAGACGCAGGCGGAGCAGCTCGGTGGGGTCGATGTGTGATGCGACGGCGTCGACGGCTCCGCCCATGACGCCCAACGCCACCGACGCGCCGAGCACGACGTGCCAAGGCAGCACGTGGTGCACGACGGTGTCGAAGGAGCGACCGTCCGAACCCAGCAGGCGGTCCGCGGGGACGTGGGCCGGATCCGCCCAGACCGTGCTGGTGGACGTGCCGCGCAGGCCGAGGCCCGGGCGATTGGTGGGCACCAACAAGCCCGGGGCGTTCGCCGGCACGTGCCACAACGTGGTGGTGCCGTGGGCGGCGAGGGGTTCGCTCGACCACACGTAGCTGTCGGCCTCCCCCGCCGCCACGACACCGCTCTTGCGATCACGCAGGTCCACCACGTCACCACGACGCGAAGCCGTGCCCGACGGCAGCAGGAAGTGCGACCCCGGCCCGAAGACCGCCACCGTGCTCAGATGCCCGCCGGCCGCGACCGCAGCACGCGAGGCCCGATCGCCCAGGCGATCCACCGCCGCCACCGCCGCGAAGTGCGAACGCAGCACCGCACCCGTGCTGCCGCACGCCGCCGCGACCCGCTCGACCGCGTCCGCCACCTCGGCCAACCCGCACCCGCGCCCGCCGACCGCACGGGACATCGTCATGCCGAGCAGCCCGCCCAACGCCGTGACCGACGCCCTGGGGAAGGCGCCGTCGCGGTCGACGGACGAAGCGGCGGGCGCGACCACGTCGCGGACGATCCGGTCCACGCCGACAGACATCCGAGCCTCCGACTCAGGTGGGCGGGTACAGGGAGTACGACGGGAAGTTGCCGTAGAGCCGTTCGCCGGGCGGGCCTTCGGTGACGGCGTGCACCAGCAACGGACCGCCGACGAACGCGCCGCGCCACGACGCCCCACGTCCGCCGAACACCTCGTCCCGGTCGCCGCGCGAGCGCGCCTTGTTGTGGCCGAACTTGAACGCGTTCACCTCACCCGCCAGCCGCCGGGCCACCGCCTCGTCGTCGCACGACAGCGACGCCACCAGCGCGCCGTTGCTCGCGTTCATCGCGGCCAGCAGCTCGGCTTCCGTGTCGACCAGCACGATCGTGTCCACCGGTCCGAACGGCTCGGCGTGGTGCAGCGGCGAGGACGGCGGCGGCGCCAGGATCGCGACCGGCGCGAAGTACGCCGACGTCTGCTGGTCGGGCAGGAACCGGCCGGAGTCCGGCGAGCCCCGGTACAGCGGCACGCCGCCCTTGGCGATCGCCTCGTCGACGACGTCGCCCAGTTCCTTGGCCTTGGCGTCGGTGATCAGGGGGCCGAAGTCGAGGTCCGGCAGGTCGTCGTCCGGTGACGTGACGGCCAGCGGGTGGCCGAACGTCACCTCGCGGACGGCTTCCAGGTACACCGAGAGGAACGAGTCGAACAACGACCGCTGCACCACGTACCGCGGGTAGGCGGTGCAGCGCTGCTTGGCGTAGTCGAACGACTTGCGCAGCTGCGGGCGCAGCGCCTCCCAGTCGCCGAACTCCCACACGCCCCAGCAGTTCAGCCCTTCCTGCTCCAGGACGTGCCGCTTGGTGGCGTCGAGGCCGGTGACGATCTCGCCGCCGACGCCACGCCCGCCGACGAACGACAGGCAGCCGATGTCCGGCGAGCCGACCAGCACCGGCGACAGCTCGCGCCCGCCGCCGCTGACCAGGGTGAGCGGCAGGGCGTGCCGCACGGCGAGGGCGCACGCCAGGGTCAGGCAGCCGACGCCGCCGTCGGTGGGCGCTTTGGCGATGACCGCGTTGCCCGCCAGCGCCTGCACGAGCATGGCGTGCATCAGCACGCTCATCGGGTAGTTCCAGCTGGCGATGTTGCTGACCGGGCCGTGCAGCGGCGTCCGGCCGTGCAGCATGGGGTCGATCTGCTCGACGTACCACTCGACGCCTTCGAGGCACCGGTCGACGTCGGCGGTCGCCAGCCGCCACGGCTTGCCGATCTCCCACACCAGCAGCAACGCGAGCAGGTCGCGGTGGGCGTGCAGGTCGGCCAGGGCGGCGAGGGTGCGGGCCTTGCGCTCCTTCAACGGCACGGCGGCCCACGCGCGGTGCTGGTCGACGGCGGCCGCGACGGCGTGCTCGGCCTGTGCGGCGTCGAGCCGGGGTGGTCCGGCGATGGTGGAGCCGTCCACGGGTGACGTCGCGTGACCGGGCGTGCCGATGCGCTGCCACGTGCCGGCGACGTGGTTGAGCAGCCGGTCGCGGTGGAACGCCTCGGGCGCGGCCTTGGCGCACCGGTCGTACAGCTCGGGCCACGAGGTGCCCGGCTTGAGGATCGGGGACATGTCGGTCCTCTCAGCTAGCGGCGGTGAGTGCCTTGCGCCCCAACAGGTCGATGGCGGCGTACACGCTGCGCAGGGTGGGCGCGGCGACGCCGGTGAGCCGGGCGATCTCGACGACCGCGCCGATGATCGCGTCGGTCTCCAGCGCCTTGCCCGCTTCGAGGTCCTGGAGCATCGACGTCTTGTGGTGGCCGACGCGGTGGGCGCCGTCGATGCGCTTCTCGATGGAGACGCGGGGGTGGCAGCCGACGGCGCGGGCGACCGCGATGGTCTCGGCCATCATGAGGGCGACGAGCTCGCGGGTGTCGCGGTGCTCGCACATCTCGGCCATGGTGGCGCGGGTGAGCGCGCTGAGCGGGTTGAACGCGACGTTGCCCATCAGCTTGACCCAGATGTCGTCGCGCAGGTCGGGTTCGATGGGCGCTTTGAGGCCGCCGGCGACCATGGCCCCGCTGAGGTCCGCGCAGCGCTTGGAGGCGGTGCGGTCGGGTTCGCCGAGGGCGAAGCGGGTGCCCTCGACGTGCCGGATGACGCCCGGCGCCTCGATCTCGGTGGAGCAGTAGACGACGCACCCGATCGCGCGTCGGGTGTCGAGGACGGCGCTGACGCTGCCGCCCGGGTCGACGGCCTCGACGCGGGCGCCTTCGAGGGGGTGGCCGGCGAGCCCGTGGAAGTACCACCAGGGGATGCCGTTCTGCGCGGCCACGACGGCGGTGTCCGGGCCGAGCAGGGGTGTGATGAGCGGGCCGCAGGCGGCGTACTGGTGCGCTTTGAGCCCGAGGAACACGTAGTCGACGTGGCCGATGTCGGCCGGGTCGTCGGTGGCGTGCGGCGCGGCGGTGAAGTCGCCGCGAGGGCTGTGGACCCGGACACCGTGGCGGCGCATGGCTTCCAGGTGCGCCCCTCGTGCGACGAGGTGCACCTCGACCCCGGCGCGGTGCAGCGCCGCGCCGACGTAAGCGCCGATGGCTCCGGCCCCGAGAACTGCGACTTTCATGACGTCCCTCGCCTTCGCAATGATTGCATACAGTATGTTGTATGAACTACGGGAGCGATAGCCCAACCGGGCGGCCGATGCGCACCACGAGGTGACGTCCGCCCCGACCGGGTGACTTCAGATTGCTTTTTGCATACGAAAATCTGTATGCTGAAGATCGGGCATTCCCGACACCTGCCCGAGGAGGCGACCGTGAGCCAGCCCAACGCGCCGCTGATCGGCGCGGGAACCACCCGTCGCGCGGCCCGCGAATCGCTGAGCAGTGCCGCTTCCCGGAAGGTCGAGCGGCCCGCACCGTTGCGCCAGGCCGTCTACGAGGCCCTGCTCGACCTGATCGTCAACCGTACCCTCAAGCCCGGTCAGCACCTGGTCGAGATCGAGCTGGCCGAGCACCTCGGCGTGAGCCGCCAGCCGGTGCGCGAGGCGTTGCAGCGCCTGCAGACCGAGGGCTGGGTCGACCTGCGCCCGGCCCAGGGCGCGTTCGTGCACACGCCGACCGACGAAGAGGCCGACCAGCTCCTGTCCGTGCGCAACGTCCTGGAGACGCACTCCGCGAAGCTCGCCGCCGAGCACGCCACGGCCGAGGACGTCGCCGAGCTCAAGGCGCTGCAGCGCGAGGGCGTCGAGGCGCTCAAGCAGAAGGACGTGGAACGGGTCGTCGCGGCCAACGCCGCCCTGCACGCGCGCATCACCCGGTTGTCCGGCAACGCCGTGCTGGCGGAGATGATCGCCACCGTCGACCGCCGGGTCCGCTGGTACTACGCGCCGTTGGCGCTGACCCGCGGCAAGGACGCGTGGAGCGAGCACGCCGAGCTGATCAAGGCGATCGCCGAGGGCGACGCCGAGGCCGCCGGCCGGGTGATGAACCAGCACACCGAGCGCACCCGGACGGCCTACCGCGCGCACCTCGAGGGCAGCGAGGGCCGCTGAGAGTGACGGGGCCCACCACCCCTGGCCCCGGTTCGGAGCACCCAACCCCTGGTCAGGCCACCTGAATCGAGTACAGGTGACGGCCCTCACGCTTTGAGTGTTTTGTATACGATAGTCTGTATTCTGGATGTAGCACCTCCGGCCGGTACACCTGGTGCACGTGCGGTCTACTGGATCGTGGAGCCGCTCCGCGATGGCGCGGGCGGACTCCGAGGAACGCTCAAACCCGAGAATGAGCAAGGAAGGACTCGAACCAGATGAGCACAGGCATGCCCGGATGGCAGCAGCTCAAGAACGCCCTGACCCGTCCCGCCGGGTTCTCCGCCGACGGCAGGCGCATCGGCCTCGGCCTGGACACCGCGATGGACGCCCAGCGCCGGGAGACCGACCACGCCGTCGCGGACATCGAGCAGTACGCGAACGACCGGCGCAGCAAGGGCGAAGAGACCACCACCGTCTCCTGACGGCCGTGGTCAGGCCCGACGAGGGAGCCGGACGAAGCCCACAGCAACGCCCGGCGCCCCGGCTCACGACCCGGCTGCGCCCTCCCGCCGCACGTCCCGCTCGGCCCGCACCCGGGCCTGGCGCGACGCCAGCAGGCTCGCCGCGGTCGTGATCAGCAGCACCACGACGATGACCCCGAGGGACAGCAGGATCGGGATCTCCGGCGCCCAGTCGACGCCGTGGTGGTGCAGTGCTTCGAGGATCAGCTTCACCCCGATGAACGCGAGGATCACCGCGAGACCCTTGCCGAGGTGGACCAACCGGTCGAGCAGGCCGCCGACCAGGAAGAACAGCTGGCGCAACCCCATCAGCGCGAACGCGTTGGCGGTGAGCACCAGGTAGGGCTCCTTGGTCAGGCCGAAGATCGCCGGGATCGAGTCCACCGCGAACAGCAGGTCCGTGGTGCCGACCGCGACCATCACGATGAGCATCGGCGTGACCACCCGCCGCCCGTCCACGCGGGTGGTCAACGCCGCGCCGTCGTACCGCGGGGACGTCGGCAGCACGCGGCGCACCGCGCGCAGCGCCGCGTTCTCGTGGAACTCGCCCTCGTCCTCGCCCGGCCCTTCCTTCAGCAGCTTCCAGGCGGTGAAGATCAGGAACGCGCCGAAGACGTAGAACAGCCAGTCGAACCGGGCGATCGCCCCGGCGCCGAGCGCGATGAACACCGCGCGCAGCAGCAGGGCCAGCACCACGCCGACGATCAGGACCTTCTGCCGGTACTCGCGCGGCACCGCGAACCGACCCATGATCAGCACGAACACGAACAGGTTGTCCACGCTGAGCGAGTACTCGGTGATCCACCCGGCGAAGAACTCGCCGCCGTACCGAGGACCCGCGAACGCGAGCACGCCGAGCCCGAAGAGCACGGCCAGCCCGACGTACACCGAGACCGACACCAGCGATTCGGAGAACGACGGGTCGCGCGGGTTGCGCGCCACGAGGTAGAAGTCGAACGCGATCACCGCGGCGATCCCGATCAACGTCGCGATCCAGACCCAGGTGGGGAGAACCATCTGTGCGAGCCCTTCGCTAGGCGGTCACTTCGTCCGTGCCGTCGTCTCCCGGTCGGCGCGCCTCCGTCGGGCGCGTGCCGACGACTCCCGCAGCACGCGGGCGTGCGTCACGTAGCGCTCGTACCACTGCTGCGCCAACGGGTTGCGCGCACGCACCTTGTCGAGCCAGTGCGGTGCGATCCGCTCGTGCAGCCACAGGAAGCCGATGGCCCAGCCGAAGCTGACGATGCCCTGGTAGGCCAGGAAACCGAGCACGTCGTCGGGCGGGGTGAACCCGCCGCCGAGCAGGAAACCCGTCGAGGTCTCCGCCACCAGCCTGGCCGCCGGGAACCCCACCAGCCAGTACAGGGCGGCCGGTGCGAACACGCCGAGCCGGAACCGCCCGCCGCCGACGAGCAGGCCGAAGCCGCCGCCGAGGAGCCCGAGCGGCACGGCCATGGCCAGCGCGGTGGCCGCCGCCCAGGCGGCGGGGTGGCCGACGAACGCCGACAGCGCCCCGGCGATCAGGCCGCCGACCGCGCCGACGACGGCGCCCGGCACCGCCAACTCCAGCCGGTCGCGCATCACCCCACCACCACGCCGAACCGGAACAGGCTGTAGATCAGCATGCCGAGGTAGAACACCGCGCCGAACCCGATGATCAGGTTGGTGAGCAGCCTGGGTCGGATGGGTTTGGGCAGCATGCGGTTGTTCACCAGCAGCAGGACGACGCAGTAGGCGCCCATGGCGAACGTGGACAGGAACGCGAGGATGTCGAGGATCGCGCCAGGTCCGTCGGCGGGTCCGAACAGCAGGATGACGATGCCGAACGCGATGACGCCCCACAGGAACCCGGCGTAGAGGTGGGACATGCGGAACCGCTTCGCGCCGGGCACGAAGTGGTAGGTCATGTCGGCCTGGCCGCGGGAGAACGAGTCGAACAGGCCGAGCGTGGCGTTGAGGCCGATGAGCGCGATGAACCCGAGGAACACGCCACCGAGGACGGGGCCGCCCGCCGCGGCGAACGAGTCGGACATGGCGTTGAGCGCGGCTTCCCGCTCCCCCGCGTGCAGCAGCGCCTTGACGTCGGGGCTGGTGCGGCTGGCGGCCTGCGCCAGCACCGTGAACGACACGGTGACCAGCATCGTGACGCCCCAGAACAGCAGCAGCGCGTCGAACGTGACCCAGCGCCGCCACCCGCGCCACTTCGCCATCTCGGCGGGGTCGTCGGTGTCGAACATGAACCCGCGCGCGGGCATGGCCTCTTCCTCGCCGGCGTGGCGCAGGCCGCGGATGCGGGGGATGTGGGCGCCCATCCCGGCGCCGCTGTCGCGCAGGTGCAACGTGTACCACATCTGCTGCATGCCCGACGGGCCGGCGAACGCGATGGAGCCGACGATGATCGGGAACCAGGCCGCGCTGAGCGCCTCGGGCGGCAGGTAGCCGAAGTGGAACATGCCGGTGATGGTGGACACCACGTCCGACCAGGTGCCCACCATCGCGGCTACTACGGCGGTGCCGACCACGAGCAGCCCGATGAGCAGGGACAGCACGTTCTCCAGCAGGTTGTAGATCACCTTGGCCATGCTGAACAGGACGCCGACGAGGATCAGGCCGACGCACGCCGACACGGTCCACGGTATGCCGGTGAGCTCCTCCAGGGCGGCGGCCCCGGCGGAGAGGTGACCGGGCCAGATGTAGACCAGGATCGCGACGGTGAAGAAGAACCACATGATCGGTTTGAACACGCGGGCCGCGCCGAAGAAGATGCTCTCACCGGTCGCCATCGCGTAGCGGGCCATCTCCAGCATGACCACGGCCTGCAGCGTCACGCCGATGAGGAACAGCCATCGGATCTCCGGGCCGAACAGCAGCACCAGCCGCGGCCACATGTAGGACTCGCCCATGCCGACGCCGAGCGCGACGAGGAACACCGTCGGGCCCAGGATGTGGATGGAGGGCGGGGCGTCGGGCAGTTTCCTGATGGGCATCGCTTCCAGCCGCCCCGCCCGCCACACGCGTTCCTCCGGCGGAGGTGCGGTGACGTCCGCGCCCGACCGCGGTTCGGCGGGTGAGTTGGGTGTATCCACAACGGACCTCCCGGTGAGTTACAGCGTTCTAAAGGCGGGGCTCCCCCTTCACAGCAGCCCGGCGGAGCGGGCCCAGCGGTACTTGGCGCCGAGCACGGCGACCGGCTTCTCCGTGGTGTACGGGTAGGCGACGATGCCGTGCCGGTACAGGTGTTCACTGGCTTCTTCGACTTCCACGTCGCCGGAGAGTGAGGCGACGACGGGCTTGTGGATCCCCTGGTCCCGGTAGTGCCGGACGACCTCGACGACGAGCTCGGCGAACACCATCGGCGGGGTGACGATGGTGTGCCAGTAGCCGAGGATCAGGGCGTGCACGCGCTCGTCCTCCAGGCCGAGCGCGATGGTGTTGCGGTAGGTGGACGGTGGTTCGCCACCGGTGATGTCGACGGGGTTGCCCGCCGCGCCGAACGGCGGGATGAACTCGCGGAACGCCGCGTCCAGGTCGGACGGGATCTCCATCAGGGAGAGCCCGTTGTCGACGCACGCGTCGGACAGCAGCACGCCGGAGCCGCCCGCGCCGGTGATGATGACGACGTTCTCGCCCTTCGGCGCGGGCAGCAGGGGCACGCCGCGCGCGTACTCCAGCATGTCGTTGAGGCCGGGCGCCCGGATGACGCCGCTCTGCCGCAGGATGTCGTCGTAGACCTTGTCGTTACCGGCCAGTGCGCCCGTGTGCGAACTGGCGGCTTTCGCGCCTTGGGCGGTGCGGCCGGCTTTGAGGACCACGACGGGCTTCTTCGCCGACACGCGCTTGGCGGTCTCGGCGAACGCGCGGCCGTCCTTGAGGTCTTCCAGGTGCATGGCGATGAGCTGGGTGTTCTCGTCCTGCTCGAAGAACGTGAGCAGGTCGTCCTCGTCGATGTCCGCCTTGTTGCCGACACCGACGATGGAGGACACGCCCATCCGGGCGGAGCGGCTGAACCCGAGGATCGCCATGCCGATGCCCCCGCTCTGCGAGGACAGGGCGACCCCGCCCTTCACGTCGTACGGGGTGCAAAACGTAGCTGAAAGGTTTTCGGGTGTGTAGTAGTAGCCGTAGATGTTCGGGCCGAGGATGCGCACGCCGTGCTTGCGCGCGATGGCCACGACCTCGTCCTGCAACTCGTGGTTGCCGGTCTCGCCGAAGCCGGACGGGATGAGGATCGCGCCCGCCACGCCCTTCGCGCCGACTTCCTCGAGCGCGGCGGGCACGAACTTCGCCGGGATCGCGAACACCGCCACGTCCACGTCGCCGGGCACGTCCGCGATGCTGCGGTAGGCCTTGCGATCGAGGATTTCGTCCGCTTTGGGGTTGATCGGGTAGATCTCGCCCCGGTAGCCGCCGTCGACCAGGTTGCGCATCACCGAGTTGCCGATCTTGCCGGTCTCGTTGGACGCGCCGATCACGGCGACCGCGGCCGGTTTCATGATCCGGTTCATCGAGGCGAGGATGTCCTCCTGGCTGAACCGCACCGGCTCGCGCGCGGCCTCGTGGTCGACGAGGATCCGCACGTCGACGGCGGTGGCGCCGTCCGGTGTGGCCAGCACCGGGTTGAGGTCCACCTCGGCCAGCGCCGGGAAGTCCGTGACCAGGTCGCCGACCCGGCGGATCAGGTCGGCGAGCGCGTCGCGGTCGGCCGGCGGCGCGCCGCGCACACCGCGCAGGATCTCGGCCGCGGCGATGCCGTCCACCATGGACGCGGCCTCGGCGGCGGTGGTCGGGGCGAGGCGGAACGTGACGTCCTTGAGCACCTCGACCAGGACGCCGCCCAGGCCGAAGGCGACGACCTTGCCGAACGTCTCGTCCGTCGTCGCGCCGACGATGACCTCGTGGCCGGAGGTCATCAGCCGCTGCACCTGCACGCCGACGATGTCCGCGTCGGCCTGGTAAGCGACGGCGTTGGCGATGATCGTGTCGAAGCCCGCGGCCACCTCCTCGGGCGTGGCCAGGCCGACGAGCACGCCGCCCGCCTCGGTCTTGTGCAGGATGTCCGGTGAGACGATCTTGAGCACGACCGGCAGGCCGATGTCGGCGGCCAGCGCGACGGCCTCGTCCCGCGAGGCGGCCAGGCCCTCGGCGGGGGTGGTGATCCCGTAGGCCTCGCACACCAGCCTGCCCTCGGGCGCGGTCAGCGAGGCGCGGCCCTCGGCGGTGACCGCCGCGATGATCCGTTCGACCGCTGCCCGGTCGTAGTCCGGCATGACGTCTCCTTGGGTTGATCGCGGTCGGTGGTCGGGTCCCGTCCGGATTGCGGGTGTGGGGGTGCGGGTGAGTGGGGTGGCGGGCGCGGCTCGACCTCAGATCGCGCCCATCGCCTTGAGCTTGGTCAGCTGCTCGGGCAGGTAGCCGAGCTCGGCCAGCACCTCGCCGTTGTGCTCGCCGAGAAGCGGTGAGCGCTGGACGTCGACCGGCGAGTCGGACAGCTTCAGCGGGCTGCCCACGGTCTTGTAGGCGCCGCGCTCGGGGTGCTCGACCTCGACCACGGTGCCGAGCTCGGCCAGCGTCTCGTCCTCGATCAGCTCGCGGGTGGACAGGATCGGGCCGCACGGGATGTCGTGGGCGTTGAGCGCGTCCATCACTTCCCACTTGGTGTGCCGCTCGGTCCACTCCTCGATCAGCGCGAACGCCTTGTCCAGCTTGTCCAGCCGGGCCTCCGGGGTGGCCCAGGCGGGGTCGTCGGCGAGCTCGGGCTTGCCGATCAGCTCGGTGATCGGCTGCCAGCCGACCGGCTGGATGATCACGTAGATGTAGTCGTTGGGACCGCCGGGCGCGCAGCGCACCGCCCAGCCCGGCTGCCCGCCGCCGGAGGCGTTGCCCGACCGCGGCACCTCGTCGGCGAACGTCTCGTTCGGGTACTCGCCGAGCGGGCCGTGCGCGAGCCGCTGCTGGTCGCGCAGCTTCACGCGGCACAGGTTGAGCACCGCGTCCTGCATGGCCACCTGCACGCGCTGGCCGCGGCCGGTGGACGTGCGCTGGTAGAGCGCGGCGAGGATGCCCGCGACCAGGTGGATGCCGGTGCCCGAGTCGCCGATCTGGGCTCCGGTGGCCAGCGGCGGGCCGTCCTCGAAGCCGGTGGTGCTCATCGAGCCGCCCATGGCCTGCGCGATGACCTCGTAGGCCTTGAAGTGCGCGTACCGGCCCGCGCCGAAGCCCTTGATCGACGCGTAGACCAGGCCGGGGTTGAGCTCCTGGAGCCGGTCCCAGGTGAACCCGAACCGGTCGACCACGCCGGGGCCGAAGTTCTCCACCAGCACGTCCGCGGTGGTGACGAGCTGGCCGAACACGGCCTTGCCCTCGTCGCTCTTCATGTTCAGCGTGATGCTGCGCTTGTTCGCGTTCAACATGGTGAAGTACAGGCTGTCCACACCGGGCAGGTCGCGGAGCTGGCCGCGGGTGATGTCGCCCCGGCCCGGCGCCTCCACCTTGATCACGTCCGCGCCCAGCCACGCGAGGATCTGCGTCGCCGACGGTCCGGATTGGACATGCGTCAGGTCCAGGACCCGGACGCCGTCGAGAGCCTTGCCCATGGCACGTCCTCCTTTGACTGTGGTGTGTGCTCGCTGTTCCGTGCTGGCTGGCTGGTGTGTGCCGGCTGGCTGGTGTGTGCCGGCTGGCTGGTGTGTGCTGTGGGCCGGCTGTGTGTTGGTTGAGAGGGAGTGCTCCCCGAGCAAACTCCTTGGCGTATAACGGGAGCGTTACTTGTACATGGTCTGGTTCATGGTTCCGGGCGCGTAGGCGTCGGGGTCCACCCAGACGTTGATCAATGACGGCAGGCCCGATTCGCGGGCGCGTCGGAGGGCCGGCCCGATGTCCTTGGGGTCGCGGACCTCTTCGCCGTGACCGCCGAGCATCCGGGCGAACTCGTCGTAGCGGACGTCCCCGAGGGTGTTGCCGACCCGTTCGCGCGCCACGCCGTACTTCTGCGCCTGGCCGTACCGGATCTGGTTCATCGACGAGTTGTTGCCGACGATGCCGACGAACGGCAGGTTGTAGCGCACCAGGGTCTCGAAGTCCCAGCCGGTGAGGCTGAACGCGCCGTCGCCGAACAGCGCCACCACCTCCTTGTCCGGCCGGGCCAGCTTGGTGGCCAGCACGAACGGCACGCCGACGCCGAGCGTGCCCAGCGGACCGGGGTCCATCCAGTGCCCGGGCGACTTCGGCTGCACCACCTGGCCGGAGAACGTGACGATGTCGCCGCCGTCGCCGATGTAGATCGAGTCCTCGGTCAGGAACTCGTTGATCTCGTGCACCAGGCGGTAGGGGTGGATCGGGGTCGCGTCGGAGAGCAGCTGCGGCAGCCGCTTCTCGCGCGCCTTCTCCTCGACGGCCTGGAGTTCCTCCAGCCACGGCTTGCGGGCCACCGCGCCGTTGTCCGTGCGGCCCGAGGCTGCCCGGGTGACCGCGTCGAGGACCAGGTTCGCGTCGCCCACGATGCCCAGGTCGACGTCGCGGTTCTTGCCGACGGTGCGGTAGTCGAGGTCGATCTGGACGACGGTGGCCTTGGCGGACAGGCGGCGGCCGTAGCCCATCCGGAAGTCGAACGGCGTGCCGACGATGACGATCACGTCGGCGTTGTCGAACGCGTACCGGCGGGACAGCTGGAAGTGGTGGGGGTCGCCGGGCGGCAGCGTGCCGCGGCCCGCGCCGTTCATGTACGCGGGGATGTTGAGCGCGCGTACGAGCTCGATCGCCGAACCGGTGGCGCGGGTGGTCCACACTTGGCTGCCGAACAGGACGACCGGCTTCTTCGCGTGCACGAGCAGGTCGGCCAGCCGCTCGACCGCCGCCGGGTCGCCCGCGTTGCGGGTGGACGCGCGGTAGCGGCCGGCCTCCGGGATCCGCGCCTGGTCCACGCGCACCGACGCGTCCAGCACGTCGCGCGGGATCTCCAGGAACGACGGGCCCGGCGCGCCGTTGAACGCCTCGCGGAACGCCATCGACACCAGGTCGGCGATGCGCGCGGTGGACGGCACGGTCGCGGCGAACTTCGTGATCGGGGTCATCATGTCGACGTGCGGCAGGTCCTGCAGTGAGCCCATCTTGTGCTGGCTCAACGCGCCCTGGCCGCCGATCAGCAGCATCGGGCTCTCCGCGCGGAACGCGTTCGCCACGCCGGTGACCGCGTCGGTCGTGCCCGGACCCGCGGTCACCACGGCGCAGCCCGGCTTGCCCGTGACGCGGGCGTAGGCGTCGGCGGCGTGCGCGGCCACCTGCTCGTGCCGCACGTCGATCACCGCGATGCCCTCGTCCACGCAACCGTCGTAGATGTCGATGACGTGGCCGCCGCACAGGGTGAAGATCGTGTCGATGCCCTCGGCCTTGAGGGCCTTGGCCACCAGGTGCCCGCCGGAGATCAGTTCCGGGCCCGTGTCGGCATCTCCCGCCGGCCCCGCGCTGTTGCCCGTGGCGGCCTCGGTCGCTGTCCGCGCCATGTGCTGGTCAACTCCTTCGATCGCGGTCGGCCCGCCTCTCCAGAGGTGGGGTCCCGACCCTGGAACCGGCCCGGTTGTAGATTGCATACCGTATGGGGTAGCCCATATAGTTACGCCTTGTTCGCGCCGATGTCCAGAGCTCGCAACGATCGGGCCTTCAGCGCCCGCCATCGGCGCCCCACCGCGCGGAGAGGACCTTCTGCCGTGGATCTGCACGAACACCAAGCCAGGGACCTGTTCGCGGCGCACGCCGTCCCGGTGCCGCACGGCCTGCTCGCCGTGACACCGGACGAGGCGCACGCCGCGGCGACGTCGATCGGCGGGACCGTCGTGGTGAAGGCGCAGGTGAAGACCGGCGGCCGGGGCAAGGCGGGCGGTGTGAAGCTCGCCCGGACGCCGGAGGAGGCGCGGGAGGCCGCGTCCGACATCCTCGGGATGGAGATCAAGGGGCACGTGGTGCGGAAGGTGCTCGTGGTCGAGGCGAGCGACATCGCGGAGGAGTACTACTTCTCGTTCCTGCTGGACCGGGCGAACCGGACGTTCCTCGCGATGGCGTCGGTCGAGGGCGGCATGGACATCGAGGAGGTCGCGGCCCGGCGGCCGGACGCGTTGGCGCGGGTGCCGGTGACGTCGGTGGACCTGGCCGTCGCGCACGAGATCGTGACGGCGGCGAAGTTCCCGCCGGAGGTGGCCGATCGGGTCGCGGACGTGATCGTGAGGCTGTGGGAGGCGTTCGTGGCGGAGGACGCCACGTTGGTCGAGGTGAACCCGCTGGTGCGGACTCGGTCGGGTGACGTGCTCGCGGTGGACGGGAAGATCACGCTGGACTCGAACGCGGGGTTCCGGCACCCGGAGCACGAGGGGTTGGCGGACGGGTTCGGGGAAGATCCGCTGGAGGCGGCGGCGCGGGAGCGCGGGCTCAACTACGTGAAGCTGGATGGCCAGGTCGGCGTGATCGGGAACGGGGCCGGGCTGGTGATGTCCACATTGGACGTCGTCGCGTACGCGGGCGAGCGGCGTGGAGGGGTGCGGCCGGCGAACTTCCTGGACATCGGCGGCGGCGCGTCCGCGCAGGTCATGGCGGACGGGCTCGACATCGTCCTGAACGACCCGGACGTGCGGTCGGTGTTCGTCAACGTCTTCGGCGGCATCACGGCGTGCGACGCGGTCGCGGACGGGGTCGTGGCGGCGCTGGGGATGCTCGGCGACGCGGCCACCAAGCCGTTGGTGGTGCGGTTGGACGGCAACAACGTGGAGGAGGGCAGGCGGATCCTCGCCGAGGCCGCGCACCCGTTGGTGACCGTGGTGGACACGATGGACGACGCGGCCGACAAGGCCGCCGAACTCGCTGCGCCGGAGGTGTGAGGTGGCCGTCTTCATCACGTCGGGAACTCGCGTGATCGTGCAGGGCATGACCGGGGCGGAGGGCGCGAAGCACACCAAGCGGATGCTCAAGGCGGGCACCCGGATCGTCGGCGGGGTGAACCCCCGCAAGGCCGGTGAGGTCGTCGACTTCGACGGTCACGTGCTGCCGGTGTTCGGCGGTGTGGCGGAGGCGATGGCGGCGACGGGCGCGGACGCGACGGTGGTGTTCGTGCCGCCCGCGTTCACGAAGAACGCGGTGATCGAGGCCGTCGACGCCGGGATCGGGTTGGCGGTCGTGATCACGGAGGGCGTGCCGGTGCACGACACGGCGGCGTTCTGGGCGCACGCGGTCGCGTCGGGCGGTCGGACGCGGATCATCGGGCCGAACTGCCCCGGGGTGATCAGTCCGGGCAAGTCGAACGCCGGGATCATCCCGGATGACATCTGTGGACCCGGGCCGATCGGGTTGGTGTCGAAGTCGGGGACGTTGACGTACCAGTTGATGTACGAGCTGCGGGACGTCGGGTTCACGACGGCGGTGGGGATCGGTGGCGATCCGGTGATCGGGACCACGCACATCGATGTGCTGGCGGCGTTCGAGGCGGATCCGGAGACGTCGGCGATCGTGATGATCGGTGAGATCGGCGGGGACGCGGAGGAGCGCGCGGCCGAGTACATCAGGTCGTCCGTGACGAAGCCGGTGGTGGCGTACGTGGCCGGGTTCACGGCGCCGGAGGGGCGGACGATGGGGCACGCGGGGGCGATCGTGTCCGGGTCGACAGGGACGGCGCAGGCGAAGAAGGAAGCGTTGGAGGCGGTGGGGGTTCGGGTGGGGAAGACGCCCAGTGAGACGGCGCGGTTGTTGCGGGAGGTGTTGGGTTAGGCGATCGAAGGTGTTGGGGTTTCAGAGCGTTAAAGACTGTCCTCGCCGGACGGGCAGATCAGCAGGATGACGGCGGGGTGGGTGGTTCGGCGGCGGGTCCGTTGTGGTGCGGGTTTCGTGTCATCCCACCGACCTCCACAAGGGCTACCACACGTATCAAGGGGGGCGGCAACAGTGGACGGTGCGGGCATCGGTGAACAGCGCCCCCCTTGACACGTGCGGTAGGGCTGCGCCAGGTCGGCGGGATGACACGAAGCCCTTCATTTAGGGAAGGGCGGTGAAGTGGACGGGTGAGGGCGGGGTGTGGCAGGGGGGCGGGGGTGTGGCGGTGGGCCGGGGTGTGGCGGTGGGCCGGGGTGTGGCGGTGGGCCGGGGTGTGGCAGGGGGGATGGGCGCGGGTCGGTGGAAATGGGGCGCGGCGGGCCCGAAGGCTTCCGCAGAGGCCCGATTTGACATGGGTTCGGGTGCCATAGGCTGGACGAAGCCGGGCAGGCCTGGCGGGTGCTTTTTCCGCCAGGCCAGCCCGGCTTTGGCCTGCCTGGGGTGCCCGTAAGGGCCCCATGTC